>DATKYC010000001.1:0-3368 GCA_035528695.1 Acidobacteriota bacterium
AGGGTGACAAGG
Organism: Acidobacteriota bacterium; assembly: GCA_035528695.1. Lineage (GTDB taxonomy): Bacteria > Desulfobacterota > DSM-4660 > Desulfatiglandales > Desulfatiglandaceae > DATKYC01. The sequence continues at coordinate 13 of DATKYC010000001.1, forward strand.
ATTTACGAGGGGACCTCCGAGATCCACCGTATGGTAATTGCGAGAGGAATATTGGGACATTAGATAATCACCTGCTCATAAGTGGCGGGGCCTGCAACCCGCGTACAGTTAAAAGGAAACTAGATGGGAATTCACATAATAGTGTGTGTTAAATCAGTGATTGTAGATACTCCGGAGGAGCCGATACCTCGGTCACACGATTCATGCGAGTTAAACCCGTTTGACAGACCAGCCCTTGAGGTGGCGCTGCGCATGAGGGAGGATAGTGGGGGGGCAGTAACCGCTCTTTCCATGGGACCTGAGTCCTGTGCCTTTTCTCTCTATGAGGCTATGGCCATGGGCGTCGACAGGAGCGTACTGATATCCGACCCTGCCCTTGCGGGTTCAGACACGCTCGCAACCTCTACCGCCCTCGCAGCGGCGATCGAGAAACTCGCTCCGTTTGATCTTGTTCTTTTCGGCACAAGGTCCGCTGACAGCGACACGGGCCAGGTAGGACCTCAAACTGCAGTTGCCCTTGATTTGCCCCTCGTGACATGGGCACATTTCATCGAACAGAAGGGTGCGGATCTTCGTGTTGAGCGCAGAGCTGACGGCTTTCAGGAAACCTTTGAACTCTCCTTTCCGGCTGCACTTACCATCCGTCCAGGTTCAATACAGCCCAGGGATGTAGGACTCTTGGGGATTGAGGTGGCATTTGAGGAAGGAAAGGTGGAAAACTGGAGCCTGGAGGACCTCGGTGTTCCTCCTGACCAGGTCGGAGACATAGGCTCCCCCACCAAGGTACTCTCCCTGTCACGAGTGGATAGGACCAGGAAGTGTGAGTTTCTGTTGGGCTCGGCCGAAAAGCAGGCCGAAAATCTGATAAAGCGGCTCTCGGGACTGGGGTTGTTCTGGTAAGAGTCCCAGCAATACCTGCCTGCTAAACTCCTCGGACATGGGGCAAGGTTCTCCCTCGATCCCTCAAAGGTTGGAAATACAACGAGTCAGAGGAGTATTGGAGTATTAATTAACAGTTAGGGCTAACTTATAGAGACCATTATGGAAAATAGTGCTGAAACAGAGATATGGGTATATGGGGATTTGAGGAACGAGAGGCTTTTCGGGTTTGGCCTCAATGTGCTGGCAAAGGCGCGTGCGCTGGCGTCGTCATTGTCCTGGAAGGCGGCCGTGGTGCTTATGGGTTCATCGGCCGATCATATGCGAGGAAAGCTGGTCGAAAGTCAGAGACAACACATATCTGTCGATTCCGCAGTGGAGAAGTATATTTCCCACGGCGCTGACGTGGCGTATATCCTCGATAATGAAGAACTCATAGTGCCAAGGGCCGACATCTATGCAAATGCCCTTACCAATGCGGTGCGCGAGCGCAGTCCCAAGCTCGTACTGTTTCCTCTCACGGACTTTGGGAGGGAACTGGCCGCCCGTACCGCGAGGATCATCAACGCGGGCTTGATTGCTGAATGTGTGGATCTCCGGATCGAGAAGGGCAGAGTAGTGGCGACCTGTCCCTCATGGGGCGGCGAGATCATGGCAGATATCACTTTCTCCGATGGCTTTAGCACTGGGCTGGCGACAGTTAATCCCCATGCGTTCCAGGCGGTCGAGATCCCCGGTGCGGTTGGCCGCACCGAGTGGATAAAGATGGAGCACTTGGAGGTACCCAAGAGGCTCAAGCTTATTTCCAGGTCGGCCGAACCCGATGAGAGACGAAAGCTTGAGGATGCTGATGTGGTGGTCGTAGGAGGAGCCGGACTCGGCAACACGGACGGCTTCGCCCTGGCACGGGAACTTGCTACCGCACTGGGGGGCGAGGTGGGAGCAACACGCCCCCCAGTGCTCCAGCACTGGGTTGAAGAGGAGCGCTTGATCGGTCAGACTGGAAAAACCGTCCGCCCCAATCTGCTTTTTTCCGTCGGCACATCAGGGGCAGTCCAGTACACAGCCGGTATTATGGAGACCAAAACCATTGTGGCAATTAACCGCGATGAAAATGCGTCTATTTTCCAGATAGCCCATCTGGGTATTGTGGCGGACGCAAAGAGTTTTCTGCCGTTGCTTACGGCCAAGGTAAAGCAAGCAACAATGCGTCAGCTGGCGGATGCGTTATCTGTGAAAGAGGGAGCTTATCTTGGGGACCGTTTCGGCACGAAGGTGCGTAAACTCCGGGAGACTTATGGGTGGTCCCTGGAAGCCTTAGCGGAAGCTACCGGTCAATCCCCGGAATTCATCGAGAAGGTCGAGCAGGACCAAATTGTACCTCCTGTAAGCTTTTTGCTACGGTTCGCCGGCGCTTTAAAGGTTGATCCAGGCACCTTCCTTCGCAAGGAGGAAAAAAACATGATCCGAAATCTGCGGGCTCAGGCGTTCGTAAAGCGCACCCAAAACTATTCTTATCAGACCCTTAGCCCTGGTGCCGAGAGGGATCACTTGCGCGCTTTTATGGTTACTATTGAGTCTGAGCAGGCCCACAAGCCGGTTGCTTACAAGCACGACGGCGAGGAGTTCATTTTTGTGATGGAGGGAGATCTAAGCCTCACCCTTGGCGGCAAGCCGTTCCGCCTCAAGCCTGGCGAGTCAACCCACTTCAACTCAGGGATCGCCCATACGCTCAAGAGCATCTCAAAAGAGCCGACCCGGTGTTTGGTGGTGCTTTACACGCCTTGATCCAAATTGGTCAGGCCCTGCCAGGTAAACCCACTGGTATTCATCCACGTCACTGATGTCCTATCTCGGAACAAGTTTGTATGTATGGCCCAGATCAACACCTGGCATTGGCTTAGAGCTACTTACGGGCCTCCGTTCGGAGAAAGAGCCAGCCCTTTCCAGCCAAAAAAGAGAAAATATGTTCCTATAGGTGAGAGACGGTAAGGTTACACAAAAAGCCTTGCTTCTTCATGTCTCCAAAGTTGGCTCTTATTACACTAGATGGTGTCGGTCGAAAAAATTTTTGATCAGATTTTCTTTACAAAAGTTACGCCTCCTTTTTTTCCTTGGCCTTTGTCATGAGCAGGCCGAAACCCTCACAAATAAAGTATACGGCAAATCCCCACCAGACCGTGTACAGTACATAAAATATAACAATACCAGCTATGCCTAAAGCGTTCTCTGAGGCAGATGATGCTTCTATATCATAGAAATTAAATGTCGGCTCAAGCGCCTTCACTCTTACAGTCTTTAGCAATTCTATCTCTTCGAATTTCTTCGCCTTTTTATATACTTTTTCTATCTCCCTCAAAGATTTCCACCAGGTATGTGTGACCTCTTCTCCAGTAAACCCATATTTGTCGGATAAACTTTTCTCCTCACCATTAAAGACTGAGTCTGAATCTTGGAGGATATTCTTGAGTATCTCG
>DATKYC010000002.1:0-7630 GCA_035528695.1 Acidobacteriota bacterium
GTCGATCATTGAACATATCTTCATAATGATAATGCCTTGGATATTAATAGGTTAGCTAGGTAGTGTACAAAAACAAACGTCAAAAATGCTGTATTCTGAGCAAACTTGGCTTTAGCCGTAACAGAAGGAGACTATTGCATAACGCACATCTTGGCAGGATTTGCTCGTATTCATGCGATTTTTTGAAAAACGCAGCCCATGGATGTTATTCTCGCCCGCTATCTCGAAGTCAATTATGACTTGCCAGTATCTGCGAGAAAAAGCTAGCATAATAGAGATTTCCCTCTCCAAGTCACTTATTCTGGTTTCTCACGGAGGTGCCCATTTTTCCCGGGTGCCAAAAAAAGAAAAAGAAAGGAGCAAATGCATGAGTGGGCTAAGAGACCTGGTCAAAGAGCCGCCGGTACACGAACGGCGGCTGGAACTCAGGACATATCCGGTTGACAAGGACCGGTTGATCATAGAAGGATGGCTGAGAGATGATCGGCTCGTTGAAGGGTATCACTGGGATGGTCAACCTCGCCCCGCTGGTATAGTGCACTGGATGTGCGTGCGGTTGCTGGTGGGTGGGTGGCCTCTTTCTATCCTGGATGCTGAGGCGGAGATGCCCGGCGTACCACACGAGCTCTGTCCAACCACCTTGGAAGCGGTCAGGAAAATCGTCGGATTGTCCATTGTGTCCGGCTACAGTGAGCAAGTGCGAAAGCGCCTCGGAGGGATTCAGGGATGTACTCATCTAACTCAACTTATTCTTACCATGGGTCCTGCGGCCGTCCACGGTTACTGGACCCAGAGGTCACGGGAACGTCATCCTGTTCCTCGTTTGCTGGAGGAATTCCCTGGGTTGGATGCGGTGATCAATAGCTGTCGGCTTTGGAGAGAGGACGGACCCTTGGTCAAGATGGTTCAAGATACTTTGGAGCGAAGATGAGTCAAAAGGGTCCTGCGGTTGGCTGTTGTGCATGGAAGCCGAGGTGTTCCTTTAGATGCTGATGAAGTATTCGGGGAGAAGTTAAAAGAGGTGACCAGATCGGTAAATGTGGCTGGGGAAAACGAGGGTAAAATGGAGAAGGTGCCGAAAAGTGAGATCGAAGCAAGAATAAGCAAGTTCCAATCTGTGCTAAACAAGGAAAACCTGGATGGGGCCTTTATCATACAGAATGCGGATATTTTTTACTTTTCAGGGACCGTTCAAATCTCTGTCCTTTTTGTCCCGGCAAAAGGGATTCCCATACTGATGGTGAAAAAAAGTTACCAACGGACCAAGGATGAGAGTCCTCTACAAGAAATTGTCCCGATTAGAGGAGAGCGTGAAATACTGTCGATACTGGGATCTTATCAATATGGCAGATTTGAGGCTCTAGGGCTTGAAATGGATGTCCTTCCAGCAAACCTGTATCTCTGGTATCAAAATAACTTTCCTAGGTCCCGGTGGGTGGATATCTCACATCAGATCCGCAGGTTAAGAATGATCAAATCACCCTATGAGGTGGAGCAGATTAGAAAGGCTGCGCGTATACTGGACAAGGGGCTTACCGAAATCAAAGGAGTCATTAAGGAAGGTATTACGGAGTTGGAAGTGGATGGATATCTGGCGCTAATAGCACGGCGAGAGGGGCACATGGGAGTTCTGCGGATGAGGGGATGGAATCAAGAAATGACCTATGCGCATGTCTTGTCAGGCGAGAATGGATCCATCGTGTCTTTTTGTGATACTGCGACCGGGGGAACGGGTAACACGCCTGCCGTGGCTCAGGGGGCAGGATTTCGCCGGATCGGAAAAAACGAACCTATCGGTATTGACTATGGCGTAGGAGTAAATGGCTACCTGGCCGACCAGTTTCGGACTTTTGTTATTGGTGGCCTTCCGGAGGAGCTTGAAAAGGCCCACGAGTGCAGTAAAGAGATCCATGAAATGCTAATTGAGGAAGGCAGACCCGGGGTAGCGTGTTCCCATCTTTATCGTCTGGCTGAAGACCTCGCCGGGAAAAAAGGCTATATGGATTATTTCATGGGCCACGGGGAAGGAAGGGTAAAATACATTGGTCACGGCATCGGTCTTGAGATAGATGAATATCCCATTATATCTCGTTATTTTACGGAAGAGCTGAAAGAGGGGATGGTTATCGCCTTGGAGCCTAAGTTCATATTCCCGGGGGTAGGCGTGGTGGGCCTTGAAGATGACTATTTGGTGACCCCCACCGGGCTGAAAAGGCTCACTCTAACAGATCAGGTGGTAATGAAGGTTTAATGAGGTTAAAGGGATAGGATGGTGGTTTAAAAATTTTGGTGGCCGTATTAGAATGAATATAAGTCACCAGAAAAGGTAGCCTTATGGAGGTTTAGGAGGAAGATGGAAAAAGTCATCGTTGACGGCGTGGAGCTTTTCTTGGGTGAGCCAGACGAAGTTCCGATGACCTGGGTCGGCCAGGAGGAACTCGTAACACAGGTGCTGGCAGCCTGGCTGGTACTCGGGAAAGACGACCTCCCGCTGAGTCCAAGGCTCTTGGGCAAACCGGGTGTTGGAAAGACAACCCTTGCGTATCATGCCGGGAGGGCCTTGAACCGCCCGGTCTACCTCTTTCAGGCCACTATGGATACCAGGCCGGAGGATCTGATCGTCACCCCGGTTATTTCCGGGGCCGGTAAAATCAAATACATGGCGAGTTCTGTTGTGTCTGCCATGATAAAAGGGGGCGTTGCCATTATTGATGAAGGAAACAGGATGAGCGAAAAAAGCTGGGCCTCTCTTGCTCCCCTTTTGGACAGCAGACGATATGTTGAATCAATTGTGGCAGGGATCAAGATCAAGGCGCACCCCGATTTTCGTTTTTGCACGACCATGAACGAAGATGCAAGCACCTTCGAACTACCGGAATACATCCATTCCCGCCTCCAACCTCAGATATATATTGATTTTCCGGAAAGAGACGAAGAGCTTTTGATTTTGAAGAGCAACCTCCCCTTCGCCGACCAGGAAATTCTCAACTACGTGGTTGAATTCCTACAGGTTGCCCACGAGGCAGACGAGCGATATTCTGCCAGAGATGGCATCAATATAGCCAGATATGCCCTCAAAAGGCTGGCTGAAAGCGGTGAGAAGCTGGCAGGAGCAGCCCGAAAAAAAAGGGTTGTGCTGTATTTGAAGGAGGCGGCATCGATGATCTTGGATACCACCGCATCCAACTATTTCAGAGGCCTTGTTGATGAAATCAAGGACGAAGAATAGGTTCGAATGGAGAAACATTAGGCTGGTCCCCATTCTCCACAACAGGATGGAGTTCGCTGTGGAGGTAAGAAGGCAGTTTGAGGAGTTTAGTCCTGATAGTGTGGCTGTGGAGTACCCTGATACTCTGGGAGATAAGATTTTACAAGGGGTCAAGAGGCTTCCTCTGTTGTCGGTAGTCTACTATGAAGAAAATGATAACACCTTTACTTACCTGCTAGTGGAACCCACTGATGGCCAGGTGGAGGCCATTCGGCTCGCCCTTTCAAATGGATTACCTGTGCATTTCATAGACCGGGACACGGAAGGATATCCTTTTGACTATTCTCCTATGCCGGACCCCTATGCGGTCAAAAGAGTGGGGCACTTCAACTACTGTCAGGCTTATATGGGGATTTACACCGATTCCAGACGTTCTTCGGCAGATACTCTCCGGGAAATGAACATGGCGTTTCATCTCCAGCGCTTAAGCAACCAGGGAGAGCGAATCCTTTTCGTGGGGGGATTGGGTCATCTTCCCTGTCTCCTGGAAATGCTTGATCAGCCGCAGACGCAGGTTATTGGTCGGAGAAAAAGGGAAGGTGTGGGACTGGCTCACCTCCAAAGGGAATCGAGCCGGGAAATCATGAGCGAGATGTCCTATCTCGCTGGGGTATATGAGGGTTCGAGGTCTAAAGCCGGGTGGGAGGAGCTTGACCGCCTGGAAATTAATAGCCAATTGATCAGCATGGCGATAAAGAATTACTGGAAAAACAGCAAGGAAGAACTGTCGCGAACCCAGATTAGAATTCTAAACAAATTTGCCAGAAACTATGCATTTCTTACCGGCAATCTGGTGCCTAATTTCTACCAGCTTGTTGTTGCAGCTCGCGGGGCCGCAGACGACAATTTTGCCTTTGAGGTCTGGGAAAAAGGGAGCGAATATCCCTGGCAGACTGAAGAGCCTGGCCTGCCCATACTTCGTTTGAAAGGAGAAGACCTATTTCTGGATCATAAAAGGATCAGGTTTCACCGGCGCCTGAAGACGATGAGAAGGCGACTTGTCCCGGTTCCTGTCAAGAAGAGGAGGAGAGAGAGGTATCCGGGAGAATGGCGGAGCAAATTGCGGGGATTTTCTATCTGTTCCTACCCGCCGGAGGATGTAGTTATTGAGGGCTATGGTCTGTATCTGAAAAAGAAGGCGATTGAGATCAAATCAGAAGAGAATAGCAGGATTGCGCCCTTCTCCTGTTCCATGCGCGACGGCCTTGATATCAGAGAGACTATTAGGCAGTGGGGTAAACATAAATTATATGTGAAAGAGGAGCGGCCGCTAAAGGGGAAGGTCGGTTCGGTTGTGGTAATTTTTGACCCTGATTTTACTGACAGAGAAGGGAAAGAGCTGTTTCCGTGGCGTGTAACCTGGCTTGGGGAACACGAACAGGAATCAGACATGGCATTTTACAGTACCCCGGCGGGAGAGTCCATGGACGGCCCGGGTGTTTCGAGATGCCAATATGGCGGGTTTATGCTCACCTATCCGCCCATGCGTGTCTATGACATATGGATAGACCCCTTTTTTGATGTGGCGAGAAACAAGCCGGAACGGCTGCTTATGGCCGCTGTTGATTACAGTCTTGAAAAACATGTGGTCTATGTGGCAGCAACACCTCCTTCAGGGTGGTGCCAAAGCATGGCAGCGCGTTTGGGGAAAAAGATTATCTACCTGCCTATTGGGACGTTCTCCCCTGTGACACTGAAAAAGATCAGGCAGTTTCATGTCCTCGATGGCCATCCGGTGCGAAAGTACGCGCATCTTTATATCTGAAGTTGTTTTACATTCTGTAAAAAATCTCGACGGCCTGTCACGAACGTCAAGCTTAGATACTTAGGCACTTTTAGACATTCCCTTGTCCTACCGAATAGTTAGCAAAAATCCACTTATCTGGATTTTTGGCATATCGGTTGCTTCCCTTAAAGGGGACATTCCTTCACAGTTGTACAGACTGAACAATAATTGTTCCTCTTGGACAGGTAACATCTTGATTTTCCTTCCTACTGTTAGATCTTGGAACAACAGGTGGTCTTTTGTGCCTAGACGCCGTCCAAGCATGGGCCATCCCAAAATCCTCTGATTTCTTGTGAGGTCGGATCAGGAAAGGAGCGCCAAAACACCATGGACTTCTATTCATTTGTTGAGGGTCCCCTCTTATGGGTTGCCTTTTTGACCTTTATCATAGGCAGCCTATTGAGGGCGGCCCTTTTTGTTTCGGTTTCACGAAAAAGAGATAAGGTGATTTATCAACACCTTAGCTGGAAGTACGTGTTTGCAACCATTGGTCGATGGCTACTACCGCTCAACAAAGATGTGTTAAAAAACCCTGTGTTCACCATCTCGGGGTACATATTCCACATCTGCCTCATCGTGGTTCCTATATGGTTTTCTGGCCATATCACCCTCTGGCAGGAGTCCCGACTTGAATGGTCTTGGTCGGCGATCCCTGATGGATTGGCCGATTGGATGACCATAGTGTTTCTGGGCATTGCCCTTTTTTTCTTGCTGAGACGAATCATTTCTGCAGACATCCGTCTTCTCTCTACGTTTTCAGACTACTTTCTGCTTGTTGTGACGGCGCTCCCTTTCCTGAGCGGCTACTTTGTCACACACGGAACCCTCGACGGGATAGGCTTCTTGGGGGACAACATGCAGGTTATTCATATGTTGACAGGTGAGTTGATGCTCATATTGATCCCCTTCACCAAGCTCTCCCACTACATCCTTTTCTTCTTTTCAAGGGGGGCTGCCGGTATAGAATTTGGCCGCAGGGGATATTCCGTCTGAGAGCTGAAGAGCTTTAGATAGTAAGGAGTTGATTAATGAATGATGCGATAAATGCCACAGAAATCATGGGCTTTCTCAAACCCAGAATGGGGGCCAGGCTCAAAACCTGGGTAAGCATCTGCGCCCATTGCGGATTGTGTTCCGACACCTGCCATTTCTACCTTGCAAGCGGTAAGGATCCCCGGATGATTCCCGCTTACAAGGTGAGATTCTTAGGAGAGATCCTAAAGAAGAAGGGAAAGGTAGACAGGGAATTTCTACAAAAGGTCTATGATACGGTTTATCATGAATGCAATATGTGCCGTCGCTGCACCCTTTACTGTCCCTTCGGCATAGATATCGCTCTAATGATAGCCCTGCTTAGGTCCCTTCTCTTTTCGCTGGAAATCGTTCCCGAGGGACTACTGAAGGCTGTGAAGAACTATAGAGAATTCGGGAATCAGATGGCTGTGACCAAGGAAGATTGGGTAGATACATTGGATTGGTGCCAGGAGGAGACTGCGGAAGAGTTGCTGGATTTGAAGATCCCAATCGATAAGAAAGGTGCCAAAGTGATGTATACGGTCAACGCAAGGGAACCCATGTTTTATCCCCAAGACATCATGGAGGTGGCAAAGATATTCCATGTGGCGGGTGAAGACTGGACATTCCCGAGTGAAACAGGTTGGGATAGTACAAACCTGGCCATGTTTTGCGGTGACCAAGTAACTGCCAGAACGACAGTTGAAAATACCTTTAAGCGAGCAGAGGAACTGGAGGTTGAGTTTGTCGCCGTCACTGAATGAGGGCACGCCTATCGAGCGCTTCGGTTCGAAGCGCCCACCTGGTTAGGATACACCCCTAGACAAAAGGTGATCCATTCTGTAGAGCTTTTTCACGATTACATTCGTGATGGCCGCATAAAGATAAAGGAGAAGATAAAGGAGCCCACCACAGTCCAGGATCCTTGTAATGTTGTGCGCAATGGCGGCCTGGCTGAGAAAAACAGAAGACTGGCACAATATCTTTGCCATGACTTCCGTCCCATGAAGTACCAGGGCAACAACAATTATTGTTGCGGCGGTGGGGGTGGTGCGATGCCCATGGGTGGCGAGATGAAAGCACACCGCCTGAAGAGCGGAAAGATAAAGGCAGAGCAGATCAGGGAGACAGGAGCCAAAATTGTTTTGGTACCCTGCCACAACTGCATAGATCAGATAAGAGACCTCTCTAAGGAGTACGACCTCGGAATCAAGGCCATACACTTTAAGGAGGCCATTGCCGAGCGAATGGAGATCCCTGAAAATATGATACCGAAAGAGGAGGACGAGTAGAGAATCCGTGCCAAAAGGTCCCGGCTTTGCCGATAAAGTAAAGATGGCCGCCAGGACCGGATAAGCGGCGTCTTTAGTGTGACCTGATCCTCTCTTCTTGTAAGTTTTTCAATGTGTGCCAGAGTTCCTCTACTTGCCTTTTGGTCTCTACCAGAGAACCTTCATTATTGACCACCAAGTCGGCATAACCCAACTTCTCTTCAATAGGCAATTGGGCCTTAAGTATGGCGGCCGCCTCCTCTTTGCTGATTCCATCTCGCTTTGTTATAC
>DATKYC010000003.1:0-13102 GCA_035528695.1 Acidobacteriota bacterium
CTCCAGAAGATCCTTAACGACCTCATGCTCAACACAAAGATCCATGAGTCGAATAATCTGGCTCATGAAATCCAGAGAGGGATGGTATCAAGGGTAAGGGAAATGTATTCACGAGCCAAGGACTTGGGCGTAAAGCAAGCCCCCTTTTACGTACTGATTGGCGCCGAGATGCCCGCGATTCTTGTGGAAACAGGATTTCTGACCAATCGCTATGAAATGAAGAGATTGGCAAGCAAGCCATATCAGGAGAGTTTAGCGGAAGGAATTTGCCTGGGCATACGCTCCTACATTGAGAGTATTAGTAAGGTCTTTCAGGGGGGATAACCCTTCTCTGTTAACAGTGGTAGTTTTGCAACTGACGGGGGTGTTCCAGTAGGCCTTTACACTTTCCTCCTCAAATAAGCATCTATATACAAATCAAGATACCCATCCATAACCCTCTCAACATCACCCACCTCTACATTCGTCCGGTGGTCCTTAACCAGTCTATAAGGGTTAAAAACATAAGACCTTATCTGGCTGCCCCATGCGATATCTTTTTGGGATTGATGGATTTCGTGCTTTTTCTTTTCCAATTTTGTTTTTTCGCGCGCATAAAGCTTTGCCTTCAGCACCTTCGTTGCAATTTCCTTATTCCGATGCTGAGATTTTTCATTTTGACATTGGGCAACGATTCCAGTGGGAAGATGTGTAATCCTGACCGCTGAACTGGTCTTATTCACGTGTTGACCTCCGGGACCACTGGCCCTGAATGTGTCAATGCGAAGGTCCTTGTCTTCAATCTCTATTTTGATATCAGAGCCCACTTCCGGCAGGACTGAGACAGATGCGAACGAGGTGTGTCTTCTACCCGTGGCGTCAAAGGGAGAAATTCTCACCATCCGGTGTATGCCATGTTCTGATTTCAGGTATCCATACGCATACGGGCCGGTGACGCTGAAGGTGACATTTTTGATACCTGCCTCATCTCCGGGGAGATAATCGAGTACCTGCACCTCCATCTCTTTGTTTTCGCTCCAACGCATGTACATTCTGAAAAGCATTTCTACCCAGTCCTGGGCCTCGGTCCCGCCCGCTCCGGCATTGATGGCCACAATCGCGTTTCGCCTGTCATCAGGATCTCCGAGGAGGAGTTGCAATTCCAGGCGGCTAATGTCTTTCTCGAGCCGATTTACCTCGTTCTCTACCTCCTTCAAAGCGGCTTCGTCATCCTCTTCAATGGCAATCTCAGCTAGAATCTTGGTGTCCGCAATCTCCGCATGCAGTTTTTGCCATAGATCGATTTCTTCTCCTAAGACGGCTCGCTCCTGGCTTAACTGGGATATCTCCTGCTGGTCCCTTTGCCAAAACTCAGTGCTCTCCATTAGTTTTTCAATTTTTTCAAGTTGTTGTTGCTTTTTATTCAAGTCAAAGATGACCCCTGAAGTAATCGAGTTGACCAAGAATGGATTCTATCCTTTCTTTTAGGTTTTCATGCATTTTTGTGCCTCCTTTCTTTTCCAGCCCTTTTTTATGTCCAATCCAATCCATCCATTTTAATCGTTCCAAAAATTATTTCAAGTGGGAGGGCAGCTTTTAGGGCTGGTAAAATCACTATAGCGTCGTGGAAAATTCGGTAAGGGATCTTAGCGAGTATCTATCCGCCTATGCCACAGAGAAGAAAGGATTTTAATGAGAGAGATGACCATGACAGAAAAGGTGAATACATCGCCGAAAAGCGTATAAAATGTCAAAGGGGATTCACCTATGGGAACGGAGGACCTTAAGACCTCTTGGCTGAACAAGCCACTCAAAGCCACAATCTCGCCTGTGGGACGAATAAAGGCACTAAATCCCGTATTTGCGGCTCGTATCATGGGCCTCCGGTTTTCCACGGCCCGGAAAACCGCCATGCTTAGATGCTGGTAGGGTGCACTTGTCATCCCGAACCACGCATCATTGGTGAGATTGACCAGAATGTGGGCTCCTGACCTTGTATGCGCACGAGACAGTTCCGGGAAGATCGCTTCAAAACATATCAAAATGCCCAGAGAAAGGTCACGGTGGTTTAATGGGGCAATTTTATCTCCAGCTTCAAAATCACCAGCTGCGGGGACCAACCGATTGAGAAAAAAGAGGATTTTTTTAAGGGGAATGTATTCACCGAACGGGACGAGGTGTACCTTGTCGTAATACTTAGGAGGTTCCCCTTCGGGCGTCATAAGAAAAGCCCGGTTATAATATTTCGTCTTCCCGCCAATTTGTTTATAGGCAGGGCTCCCAAATACAAGAACTGCTCCGGATTTTTTTGTTAAAGAAAATAGCTGTGGCCAAAACCTCACTTCGTCCTGAAAGAAAAAGGGGACCGATGTTTCAGGCCATATGATGAGGTTTCCATTAAAGTCATAAACTGCCCGAGAGAGGTCTTGATAAATCCTCATTGTTTCAGATTGGTAACCAGGGCTCCATTTGATTGACTGGTCAATGTTACCCTGGACAATCAGGGCCTTGACCCACTGGCGATGAGCTTTCCCCGTCCGCTCATATGAGAGGCGGTATTGACCATAAAGTAAGGTCCCTCCTAGTAGCAGAACAGTAATAAGAGATTCCCATTCTAGAAAACGCCTGCGTCTTTCATGACTTTGAAAGAGGCAGCGGTAGACAAGCCCATTTATGAGTACTATCAGAAAGGACACCCCATATACTCCACCGAGATCTGCAATTTGAATAAGATGCGGATAATCATACTGCGTGTATCCCAAAAGGCACCAGGGAAAACCGGTTAGGAGTTTTGCCCTTAGATATTCAAGACCAACCCAAGAACTTGACATAAGTAGCAGGAAGAAACGGGAATCTCTCAGCAAGGTCGTTAGAGCGGCAAAAAAGGCGGGGAACAAAGAGAGGTATAAGCATAGGAGCAGCAAAGGTATAAAGCTTACAAAAGTGTTGAGGTTTCCGTAACGTCCGAGAACCTCTACAATCCAATAGATCAGTGTGAGATAGTGCGATATCCCCGCGATAAAGCCTAACCTGAAGTTCAGCGATGGAAGCCCATTCTTGAGGCTCTTGAGTAGGGGCACTAATGCGAACCATGCCATCCACTGGAGTTTTCCAGGCGGAAAGGAGGCCGTCAGCATGATACCGGAAAGGATGGCACACAAAACATCTAGTCTCGAGAGGGTCGGGCGTTCCTTTTCACTTCCAGCGGGACTGTATTTCTGCATGGATTTATGAATTAGGGCCTGCCTTTTCGTGGGGGTGGCTGGGGCTGGTTTTGCGTGTAATGAGGACCTTGTGAATTTTTCGCCGATTTGCCTCCTGGATTGTGAATTGGAGGTTATGAAACGAAATCTTTCTGTTCACTTCCGGGATCTTTCCCAGGAGATGAATTATTAATCCGCCAACAGAATCGAAGTCTCCTTTTGGCAGCTCGACCTTCAGTTGTTCTTCCAGCTTTTCCACCGGCAAACGGGCGTCGACCATGAAAGATTCATTATCGAGGACGGTGAGGAAGGGTTCGTCAATATCATGTTCGTCCGTGATCTCTCCGACGATTTCTTCAAGGATATCCTCGATGGTAATAATCCCGGCAGTACCCCCATACTCGTCAGTCACTATTGCAAGGTGGGTATTTTTTTCTTTTAGATCCCGCAGCAATTCACCGACTTTCTGGGTGTTAGGCACGAAATAGGGTTTTCTAAGGATTTCTGGCGGGATCTTAGAATTGGGGTCTTTACCCCACAGTTTTAGAAGGTCTTTGGAATGAAGGATGCCAATGAGCTCGTCAATGTTGCCGCGATGGATAGGGATCCTGGTATGACCGCATTCTGTGACGAGCTTGATAATTTCACCCAGGGTTGAATCAATTGGAGCAGAAGAGACATCTGTACGCGGAATCATTATGGAATGGGCCCTGGTCTCCTTCAAATCGAGCACGCCATGGACCATATCAGATTCTTCGTTGCTAAAAAGTCCTTTCGCCTGCCCTTCGTTCACCAGACCGTGGATCTCTTCAGCCAGGTCGTTACTGTTAGCAAGGTGGGCCTTTTTCTTCACCAGAGACTTGATGAAAGAGAATAGGCCCTGTCCGGAATCATCTTCCAAGGATATTTTTCTTTTCCTCCTTGTGCTAAATGCGCTACTTGGAAATAACAATTTTCTTAAAGCCGGAAGAATACGGATAAGCATATTAATAATTTTGTCCTTATCTAAAGTCAAGATTTTTACGATCTCGCGGCTTTGGAATCCTAAATACGTCTTGACTGTGCGATATAAGTGTAATATAAAGAGCCCTTAACAGGTTTCATGGGCGGGCATAGCTCAGTTGGTAGAGTACAAGCTTCCCAAGCTTGGTGTCGCGGGTTCGACCCCCGTTGCCCGCTCCACCCTATGATTTGGGCGTGGCCTGATACCCTTTTTGAGGTGGTCAATAGCAGTTTAAGGTTGGGTGGCCTACTTCGAATAGTGGACTTGGCGTGGGTTTCTTAATATCCTCTCGAGGATTGTATGTAGAAAGGCGCTTAACAATTTAGTCTGCAAAGGGGAGGCGGGCCTTAAAGCCCGCTTTTTCATTATGTGGCAGAGCTGCTGATAAGCCTCAATGCTGCATATAATAATAAGATTTCTTCCGTGAGTTGTTGGTATGGGGACGCAGCCTAGGTCGGATGCGGCAAATTTGGTTGTGAAAAGGGTAAGCCAGCTCGTTGAACCTGTCCTGGATGAAGCTGGCATTGAGCTAGTCGATATTGAATATCTTTCAGAACGTGGAAGATGTGTCCTTAGGGTCTTTGTGGATAGAGATGGGGGCATTACATTAAATGATTGTGCCCAACTCAGCAGAGAAATAGGGGTCTTAATTGATGTGAAAGATATTATTCAGCACGAATATGTGTTGGAGGTTTCCTCTCCTGGGCTTAATAAACCGCTGAAAAAGGAAAAGGATTTCCTTTGGGCTATAGGCAAGAAGGTGAAGGTTCAAATGGCCAATCCCGTGAAGGGACGTAGAAATTATACCGGGTATTTAAAGGATCTTAAAGATAAGATGTTATGTCTCGATGTGGAGAATAATCCGGTTCTGTTGCCATTACGGGATGTAAAAAAGGCCAATCTGATCTATGATTTTGAGAACTGAATGGGGTAGGGTGAAATGACGTCAGATCTAAAAAAGATGGTTGACCAGGTAAGCCGTGAAAAAGGTGTGGAGCGAGAGGTACTTATTAAGGCTCTAGAGGAGGCGGTACGAGCAGCAGCCCGCAAGAAGTTTGGCCCAGACTATGATCTGGAAGTCAATTATAATGCGGAGGAGGGGGAAATTGAGGTCTTTGAATTCAAGGAAGTGGTTGAAAAGGTGACCAGCGAGCATCTCGAGGTGTCCCTTGAGCATGCCCTGAAGTTAGATCCCGGGACTGAAATAGGCGACAGCCTCGGAATTAAGATGGATACCGATACATTCGGTAGAATCGCTGCCCAATCAGCCAAACAGGTCATCATGCAACGTTTGAAAGAGGCCGAGAGAGATATTATATATGATGACTTTAAGGACCGACGTGGTGAGATCATAAATGGTATCGCTCAGCGATTTGACAGGGGCTCCATTATTGTCAATCTTGGCAGGACAGAAGCCGAACTTCCAGTTAAAGAGCAGATTCCAAAGGAGTCTTACAAGCAAGGAGACCGTATCAGGGCGTACATTTTTGATGTAAGACAGTTCAGTCGTGGTCCCCAGATAATTCTCTCTAGGACTCACCCCAATTTCTTGGCAGCCCTTTTTGAAAATGAAGTTCCTGAAATTTCCGAGGGCATTGTCCAGATAATGCAGGTGGCGAGAGAGCCTGGGAGCAGGGCCAAAATTGCCGTTGCATCAAAGGATTCTGACGTTGATCCCGTGGGTGCGTGTGTTGGCATGAAAGGCAGCAGGGTCCAGGCGGTGGTACAAGAGTTGCGCGGTGAGAAAATCGATATTATTACCTGGGATCCAGATTCAGCTAAATTCATATGCAATGCGCTTGCCCCGGCCGAAATCGTCAGGGTAATTGTTGATGAGGAGAATCGGTCAATGGAAGTGGTAGTCCCAGATGACCAGTTGTCCCTCGCTATTGGCAAGAGGGGACAGAATGTGCGTTTGGCTTCCAGACTGACCGGATGGAATTTGGATGTAACGGGTGTCACCAATTATGATCAGGCCCTCAAAGAAGGTTACAAATCGCTTACCGATCTGGAGGGGGTGGGGGAAAAACGGGCTTCTGATCTTTATGAGGAAGGGTTTAGGTCTGCGGAAGATGTTGCTGCTGCTACGGTTGACGATCTAGCCCGTGTTTCAGGAATCAGTGGGGAAGGGGCGACAAAACTCATTGAAAAGGCTAAAGAGTACGCAAAGATCAAGAAGGCCGGTGCGAGCCAGACAGAAGATCCGGAAGACGCGCGTGAAACCGCGGACGAAGAATTAAAAGATGGGGAGGGGTAAAGGACATATACCCGTAAGAACGTGTATATCTTGCGGGGTAAAGCGTTACAAAAAGGGATTGATTCGCCTCGTCCTTGATGGCCAGCGGCTGGTGGTTCGAGATGAAGGCGGCAAAGCACCAGGTAGAGGCGCCTATCTCTGTAAGGGCGGAGCCTGCCTTATGGGGTTAGTTAGTAGCCAACGTCTCCAAAGGGCGTTCAGGGTAAACGAACCAGTGCATATTCACCCTGACTTGCTGGCCGAATGAAAGGACATTGGTGCCAGCAGAAAGTTGCCAGCAAGGGCCTTCCCTGTTGCGCGGTTTCGGGAGAAGGAATGAGGGTAGGGATTCGCGGGTCAAAAATTTGGATTATTTTCGGGGGATTTCATGGCTAAAGTTAGAGTCTACGAATTAGCGAAAGAACTTAACCTAGATAGCAATGACTTGTTAGAAAAGCTTATAGCCGGTGGCATGAGCATAAAGAACCATATGGGCACACTGGATGAGGAAGCGGTTCTTAGAGCGAAGGAGATCGTCACTGGTGCAGTATCTGTGTCTGAGGTGATAGAAGAGAGTCGAATCAAACCTACCGTGATTCGCAGGCGCAGAAAAATAATCACAATAGAACAAGAAGTCAGTCCCGAAAAGGCAGAGGAGCAAGCGGGGGTTGAGAGAGCCGAGGCGTTGGAACCGGAAGCACTGCCCCCCGAGAAAACCAGGGAACAAGAAGAGGCAGCAGGGCCAGCAAGAATTGGAGAAAGGCCAGAGAAAGAGGCTGTAATTCAAGAAGTAGTTGTTAGTAAAGAGGTTTCAGGAGCAGTGCAGAGGGTGGAGGAAAAAGCCCTTACGCCTGAGGAAGTACTCGAGAAAAGGGCTGAAGCGGGAGGGATGGAGCCAGCGCTGCCTGCTGAGGAGGAGGTAAAGCCGGCTGTTGTTGAAGTAAAACCCAAGCCTAGAAAGGGTAAAAAGAAAAAGACTGACCGGCCTGCGAAGATAATAAGTCGCCCCGAAGAAGGACCTCTCAGGGATATACTGGCAAAGGAAGCAGAAAAGAAAGAGATGGAGTTTTCGGCACGGAAATTGGGACCTGTTCAAAAGGTACATGTAACTCCAGTGAGGCTAGTGGAGGAATTGGTTGAAACGCCAACAAAAGAAAAGCCCATAAAAAAGAAGAAGGAAAAAAAGGAGACAGAAAAACAGGAAATCGCAGTTAGAACCCCTATCCGCTATCGGAAAAAAGAAGTATACGAAAGGGCCGATCTTTACGAAGGTCGTGCCATCCGGCCTAAGGAGAGAAAGGCTGGAAGGAAATTAAAAGAGGTCCCCAAAATACAAAAGCAGACTGAGATAACTGTTCCCAAGGCTATTAAGAGGAGGATAAAGGTTCAAGAACTCGTCACGGTTGCCGAACTGGCTAGGGCTATGGGGACCAAGGGATCAGAACTGCTTAAGAGACTGATAAGCTTGGGTGTAGTGGCCAACATTAATCAGCATATTGATTTTGAAACTGCATCGTTAGTGGCCGATGAGTTCGGCTACGAATTGGCACTGGATACCTTTAAGGAGGAAAGTGTAATCGCTGAGAGAGCGGATCGGCCAGAAGATCTCAAGCCCAGGCCACCGGTGGTAACTATTATGGGTCATGTTGACCACGGGAAGACTTCGTTGCTCGATCATATAAGAAAATCCAATATCATAGGTGAAGAGTTTGGCGGCATTACACAACATATTGGAGCTTACTATGTGGAGAGCGAGCGGGGGGATATAGCTTTCCTGGATACTCCTGGACATGAGGCATTCACAGCAATGCGGGCAAGGGGTGCGAAAGTCACGGACATCATCGTGCTAGTTGTGGCTGCGGAAGACGGTGCGATGCCCCAGACAAGGGAGGCCATTAATCATGCTCGTGCAGCCAACATTCCCATTGTCGTAGCCATAAACAAGATTGACAAGCCCGATGCCAATCCGGAGAAGGTCAGGAGAGAATTGGCAGAATTGGATCTATCACCCGAGGAGTGGGGTGGAGAGACCCTGTTTGGAGAAATCTCAGCAAAGACAGGGGAGGGTGTCGATGATCTGCTGGGGCTCATCTTGCTTCAAGCCGAAATGCTGGAGCTGACCGGGAACCCCAATAAGCCGGGGAGGGGAACGATAATTGAGGCAAAATTGGATAAGAGCCAAGGTCCTGCAGCCACTGTGCTCGTAAAAGACGGGACCCTGCATCAAGGGGACTACTTTATCTGTGGGGAAAATTACGGCCGAGTGAGGGGAATGTATGATCAACTCAGGAGAAAGGTTGAGTTTGCCGGGCCATCTGTCCCAGTTGAGATATATGGGATATCAGGCGTTCCAATGGCAGGTGATGAAATAATCGTTGTTCAGGATGAAAAGACAGCAAAACAGGTAGTTGAGTACCGCAAAAGCAAAAGTAGAAAACAAGATGTGGGCAGGAGAAAACTAGTTAGCCTTGATGACCTTTTCGAGAGGATCCAAGAAGGCGATGTGAAAGAGCTCAATATCGTGCTTAAGACCGACGTGCAGGGTTCCCTCGAAGCACTATCGGAGTCTATGGTCAAGCAGAGTACAGGAGAGGTTAAACTCAAAATCATCCATGCTGCCACAGGTGCTATTACGGAGTCGGATGTCATGCTCGCTTCTGCCTCGGGAGCCATTATTATCGGTTTCAATGTAAGAGCTAACCCCCGTGTTAGTGAGGTCGCAGAAAAGGAAAAAGTGGATGTACGATACTATGATGTCATATACAATGTGATCAAAGACATACGGCTGGCGATGGCAGGTCTCCTGGAGCCTGTTTATAAGGAGCACATCATAGGGCGTGCTGATATCAAGGAGATATTTCGCATCCCCAAAGTGGGTACCGTTGCGGGTTGTCACGTCACTGTTGGTCACGTCGAGAGGAATTCAAAAGTGAGGCTCTTGCGTGATGATGTAGTTATCTTTGACGGTAGGATTGCATCCCTGAGACGTTTTAAAGAGGATGCCAAAGATGTCCAGTCTGGATATGAATGCGGCATAGGCGTGGAAAACTTTCAGGACATGAAGCCGGGTGATGTGTTTGAGGTTTATCAGGTGGAGGAGGTGCAAGCGGAGCTGTAAGTGATGGTTGTGGGCACCCTGAAAATTGAATTTCAACTTTCGGAAAATCGATCTCTTAAGGGTAAACGGAAGGTCGTGAGAAGTATGGTCGACAAAGTCAAGTCAAGATTTAACGTTGCCATCGCTGAAGTCGGGTCAAATGATAAATGGCAGAAGATCGAGCTGGGTCTATGCGCAGTTGGAAACGACAGGCGTCATATCGACTCTTCTCTAAATCATATCCTTAGTTTCCTCGATTCCCTTTACCTTGCGCAGATTGTAAAAACCGAAATGGAAATTTTTAATCTATGAGTTACGGAGGCCGGGCAGGAGAACTCTGGAAGTAAGGAATATCCTGAACTCCATTGTGAGGGTTCTCAATTCCAAACGGTAAGATGTTAGCTGGAAAGCGATCAGTAAGGGTGGGGGACCAGATACAGAGGGAGATCTCTTTCCTTCTCCTGGAAAAAGTTAAGGATCCAAGGGTTTATGGTGTGACAGTGACGGGGATAGAGGTCACTAATGATCTTAAATTGGCCAAGGTATACTATAGCTTGCTTGGGGGGAAGAATCAGATTGAGAGGGCTCAAGCGGGCCTAGACAGTGCAAAGGGTTTCATCAAAAAAGAAATCGGTCTTCGTATGGCTTTGAGGTACGTTCCAGAAATAAGATTCATACACGACCCGTCTCTGGAGACTGGCAGCCAGTTGGAGAGGGTGTTTGAAGAAATTGACAGGGTCAAAGTCAAGCTGGGGAAGGAAGAGGGTGAAAGTGACTAAATTAGATTCTTCCTTTGCAAATTCTGAAACCCGAAAGACGCCCTCAGGGAGAGAAGTCCAAGCCACGGGAAAAGGGCAGCCTGGAATTCCTAGTACTAAGGTGTCCCCTGTAAAGATAACCACAGTGTTGAAGCAGGCAAAGTCTTTCCTCCTTGTGACTCATAAAGAGCCTGATGCTGACGGCATTGGTTCGATGCTTGGGCTTGGCAAATCGCTCCTTAACGCAAAAAAGGATGTCATTCTTTTGACCGAGGAGCCACTGAGTGCTCCGTTTGACCTATTAAAAGGTGCCGGCGGGATTGTTCAAAACTTAGATGCTAAGAGACATTTTGATGCGGTGGTAGCCTTAGATTGTGGCGAGATAAGGAGGCTGGGAGGTTTGAGGGGTTTTCCGTCAGTGCCTAAGCCTCTAATAATAAATATTGATCACCATGAAACTAACGACTTGTTTGGCGATCTGAATTATGTCGATGCTGGGAGCTCTTCAACCGGTGAACTTGTCTATGAAGTAATAAAAGTTGCGGGATTTCCTATGGACTTCGATGTGGCGGAGAACATTTTTGCTGCCATACAGGCTGACACTGGGTCGTTCAGGTATGATAATACCACCCCTGCCTCTCTGAAAATAGCGGCAGAGATAATGGCATATGGGGTAAGCCCATGGGAGTTATCCAGGAAGCTTATAGATGGATATAGTGTGGCCCGTTTGAAGTTGTTGGAGATGGCTCTTAGTACGATTGAGTTCCACCATGGGGGAAAGATCGGCATGATGATCCTCTCCTTGGAGTTGTTTGAAAGAGCCCGAGCAAATAGGTTGGATAGCGAAAGATTCGTTGATTATCCTCGGTTCGTCTCAGGTGTTGAAATAGCTATTCTCATTCGCGAGAGAGGTGAAAGCGATTACAAATTTAGTTTGCGGTCTAATGGCAAGGTGAATGTCGCCCAATTAGCATCGCGATTTGGTGGTGGGGGACATGCGAGAGCTGCGGGGTTTGAGTGTCGCGGCTCCATTGGTATATTAAAAGAGGATTTTCTGAAAGAAGCGGGTCGGTTCCTGGATGGAATATCCAACTGATGGGATAATTCTGATTGATAAAGATGCGGGTGAGACCTCTTACGGGGTGGTCAAGAAAGTGAAGCATCTCCTTAAGGTTCGAAAGGTTGGACACGCCGGCACACTGGATCCGTTTGCCACGGGCCTGCTGATTGTTCTAGTAGGTCACGCCACCAAGCTCTCACACTTTATTATGTCTGAAAATAAGGTTTACCTGGCCACTGCTCGGCTCGGAGTCGAAACTGATACAATGGACTGTACCGGTCAAGTGATCCGTATTACCGGTATACCGGACATACAACCTGAATACATCCGAAAGAAGATACAGAGTTTTGTAGGAGATATTGAGCAGGTGCCCCCGGCTTATTCGGCAGTCAAGTATAAGGGGACGAGAGCTTACAAGCTGGCGCGAAAGGGCATCAAGATAGATCTTCAGAAGAGAAGGGTCACCATACACTCCATGCGGATTGTTTCCATCCAACTCCCGGATGTTACCTTTGAGGTGAAGTGTTCCAGTGGAACATATATTAGAAGTCTAGCCGCAGATGTAGGCAGAGAAGTGGGAACGTGTGCTCATCTGAGGTCATTGAGAAGACTGGCAAGCGGTCCCTTTGAAGCGAGGTATGCGCTGAACTCCGGAGAGATAACAACTGAGAGCGGGCATCCTTTATTGGGAGAAAAAATGATCCCCCTCAGGGCCGCTCTTCCAGGCATGCGGGAAATAGAAGTTGATGGCCTTGTGGCGGAAAAAGTGAGACACGGCTACCGACCGGCATGGGAAGAGGTAAAAACGCGCTTAAATTGGTCTGGCTTTGAGGGTGAGCATGTCAAGTTTGTAAGGGACGGTGAACTGGTGGCTATCATGAGAATAACTAACAACGAAAGAGGAAACCTCGGCAAATTTGAGATAGGAAGGGTATTTTCTTAACAGAATTGGTATAAACGAAAGTCTATAGGAGGTAAAAGAAAGTGGTTTTAACGCCAGAAGCTAAAAGGGAAATTATTGATCGCTTTAAGATTAACGAAAAGGATACGGGTTCACCGGAGGTTCAGATCGCATTGCTTAGTAATCGGATCAAATATCTTACCGATCATTTTAGGGTTCACAAAAAGGATCACCATTCACGCCGAGGGCTGTTAAAGCTGGTCGGCCAGAGAAGAAGACTCCTGAATTACTTGAAAAAAAGAGAGGTTGAGAAATACCGCAGTGTTATTAAGGAGCTGGGTATTAGAAAGTAGATCGATGGTGTGCAAAAAGCCTTTCTTAATTCATATGCAGTTTACATATAGTTGCCTTAAGAGGCGGAAGGACGAAAGAGACGATGATTAAGAGCTGTGCAGTGGACATTGATGGAAAGACCATGAATATAGAGACAGGCCGCGTAGCTAAGCAGGCAAGCGGTTCTGCTGTTGTTGCGCTTGGAGAGACTGTTGTGCTGGTTACAGCTGTATCCACGGAGGAGGTACGTGAGGGGATTGACTTCCTTCCACTGACCGTTGAATATCAGGAAATGTCATATGCTGGCGGTCGGATTCCTGGGAATTTTTTTCGGAGGGACATGGGAAGGCCAAGTGAGAAAGAGACCCTGACATCCCGGTTGATCGATAGGCCTCTCAGGCCGCTTTTTCCTGAAAACTACCGCTATGAAACCCAGGTGATTGCGACCGTACTCTCAACAGACAAAGAAAATGAGTCAGATGTATTAGCCATTATAGGTGCATCAACCGCTCTGGAACTGTCCGATATTCCC
>DATKYC010000004.1:0-3869 GCA_035528695.1 Acidobacteriota bacterium
TCCCAATCGTTCATCCTCATCTCCTAATGTGTACCCACCGTCTGGATTCATAGCTCGTCGATCATGGCCATGATCTGCCCTTCCTCAAACCCTTTCAAATTAATTGCCCCTGAGCGGCAGGAGGCAACACAGAGCCCACACCCCTTGCACAGGACCGGGTTGACCTCAGCTTTGGCCGCATTTGCCCCCCCTTCCACGAACGATGTCGCCGAGTAAGGGCAGAGCTCAACGCACAGGCCACAGCCGCTGCAGAAGGCAGAACTTACATAAGCCACAGTCCCAGCGACATGGATCTTCTTTTTTGACAACAACGTGACGGCTCGCGAAGAAGCTGCCTGGGCCTGAGCCACCGATTCATCTATTGGTTTCGGATAGTGAGCCATGCCGCAGAGAAACACGCCATCAGTGGCAAACTCCGAAGGACCAAGCTTTGCGTGCGCCTCCACGAAAAAACCGTCCTCATTCATTGGCACCTTGAAAAACTGGGCAAGCTTTTCGTCCCTGTAAGGGACAATTGCAGAAGCCAGGGCCAAGAGATCCGCCTTCAGCACCACAGGTTGCCCAAGATTGGGATCCATCACATCAATCTCAAGTCCATCCGGGGCCTCGGACACCGTGGGCTTCTGGTCCGCAGAAAACCTGATGAAAAAAATTCCGGCAAGCCGGGCCTTCCTGTAAAGGTACTCACGTTCTCCGTATGTCCGGATGTCTCGATACAGAATATAGACATTTGCATGGGGGTTAAGCTCCTTCAAATACAGAGCGCTCTCTATTGAATGGGTGCAGCAGACCCTTGAGCAATAAGGC
The DNA here is from genome assembly GCA_035528695.1 of Acidobacteriota bacterium. Classification (GTDB taxonomy): domain Bacteria; phylum Desulfobacterota; class DSM-4660; order Desulfatiglandales; family Desulfatiglandaceae; genus DATKYC01. The sequence continues at coordinate 808 of DATKYC010000004.1, forward strand.
CTTTCCGGTTCCCTTGATCCCACACACTGGATAAAGGCAGCCGTCTTGATCTGTTTCAGTGAGGGGTCATTATTGATAAATTTCTTGTCCAGCTCCAGATGAGTAACCACCCTAGGGTCTTGCCCATAAAGGTACTCGTTCGGGACAAATTCAGTTGCCCCAGTAGCTATCACTGCGATCCCATGTTCCACCACCTCTTCCCTGGTTTGAGAAACCAGGGTGGTCCTAAAGTTCCCCACAAAGCCTTCAACCGCTCCGAGCTCTGTATCCACATGAACCTCGATATTGTCGTCAGCGTCAACAGATCTAATCAGCCCGGCCAGGTTTTCCTGTACGTCCTCCCCCTTCCAGGTCCTGAAAAGATTAAGGGCCTGCCCACCCAAGGATGAGGATCTTTCCACGAGACAGACCTGGTAGCCCTGTGCTGATAGACTCCTTGCAGCAGCCATTCCTGAGATCCCCCCTCCCAGCACGAGGGCTTTTTGGTTGATCTCCAGGAGGGGCTCCTGGAGGGGTTCCATTAGCGCCACCTTTGCGACGGCCATACGAACGAGATCTTTGGCCTTCTCAGTGGCCATATGAGGATCGTCCTTATGCACCCATGAAACCTGGTTCCTGATATTGGTCATCTCGAAGAGATACTTGTTCAGTCCCGCGTTGACCAGAGTCTCCTGAAAAAGGGGCTCATGAGTCTTTGGCGTGCAAGCGGCAACAACGATACGGTTCAGGCTATTCTCCTTGATGACTTGGGCAATGCTCTCTTGGGTATCAGTGGAGCAAGAAAAGAGATTATCAGTTACATACTCCACGTAAGGTAAAGTTGCAGCATAATCCCGCAGTGTGGGGACATCCACCACGCCGCCAATATTGCTGCCACACTGGCAGACAAATACGCCGATACGTGGCCTTTTACCTGCTTGGCTCCTCTCTTCCGGTACCTCCTTCTCTCTGGTGAGGGTATTTCTAGCCTCCCTTAATAGGGCCCCGGCTTCTGCTGCAGCAGAGCTGGCTTCAATCACAGATTGGGGAATATCTTTCGGCCCCTGGAACGCGCCACACACGTAAATGCCTTCCCTGGAAGTTGCCACGGGGCGAAAGGAATCGGTTTTGCAGAATTGGCCCTCGGTAAGATCAATGCCGAGTGTGCCGGCAAGCTTTAATGCTTCAGGCGATGCCTCCAGCCCCACTGAGAGAACAACCATGTCGAAGGTCTCTTCCACGACTTCTTCATTCTCGTTCACGTAAGGGACTACTAAATTCTCACTTCCTCCGACCTTATCGATGGTTGGAACTCTCGAGCGAATAAACCGAACTCCATATTTTTCTTTCGCGTCGTTGTAGTACCTCTCAAAATCCTTGCCGTGGGTCCTCATATCCATAAAGAATACAGCACAGTCCAGACCGCTCCCAGCATGTTCTTTTGCAATAATGGTCTGTTTTACAGCGTACATACAACACACCGAGGAGCAATACCCGTGATCACACAGGTGAATATCCCGGGAGCCAACACACTGCAGCCATGCGATTTTTTGAGGCTCTTTCTTGTCCGAGGGCCGCAGCAGGTGTCCTTGAGTGGGGCCTGTAGCGCTCAGGATACGCTCAAATTCCATGCTGGTGACAACGTTGGCAAATGCTGCATACTTATAGGTCTGATACCGAGTCGGATCATACGCTGTAAATCCCGGCCCAAGGATTATTGCTCCCGCACCAAGGGTTATCCTCTTTTCCTTCTCTTCAAAGTTAATTGCATCCGCAGGACAGAATTTCTCACAGGCACGGCATTTTCCCTTTTGGAAGTAGATGCAATTGTCCTTATCAATGGCATATTTCAGTGGAACTGCCTGTGGGTATTCAACATAGACAGCCTTGCGCTTGATCAGATTTTGATTATAAGGGTCATCAACCTTCTTGGGGCATTTCTCGGCGCAGTTCCCGCACGCAATACACTTTTCCAAGTCCACATAGCGGGGATTCTTCAGGATCTCTATTTCAAAATCTCCGACCTCGCCTTTGATGGCGACGAGTTCGGAGAGGGTCAGGAGCTCAATGTTAAGATGCCGGCCGACCTCGACCAGTTTAGGTGAGAGGATTCACATGGCACAGTCATTGGTGGGAAACGTCTTGTCCAGTTGAGCCATGGATCCGCCTATGGAGGCGCTTTTTTCCAGGAGGTAGACATAATAACCGGAATTAGCCAAATCAAGTGCGGATTGCATCCCGGCAATCCCTCCGCCTGCTATCAACACAGCTCCCTTCACCTTTTCAGACATAGGCCATTCCCTTCCGAATTCATTTTCATCATAGTCTCTTTCACCCGGCGTCACATTGTAACTATATTATAGCCATCTTGCAACACTAATTGGCTTTCTATTTGCTTTATTTGAAGGCGCAGCATCCTAACCCTCCGTCTTTGTTTGTATTAATTTAGATCCTTGAAAATAGCAACCCGCGTTCGTCGGTTCATGGTTCCATTTCCTTTGTTCCAAGTCTCACGGCCCTTGCCCAGAATATACTTTATATCATTTTTGATATATCTAACCATATTAAATTTCTTTATAAAAAGACTTGACAAAATTTCATTTTCGAGTATACGGAGCAGTGCTTGTACTTGTTAATTTTTTCACAATGACTCTGGTTAATACCATCCAGAACAATTGTGAGTTATGTGAGGGTCTGCGAGAGATAATCCCGTTAGACATCGCAGGCGGGTTGAAGTTGCCTTCAGGGCAATCCATAGCCATTAGAAGATGGTAAAATAAGGAGTGAAAGAAGAAAGGAGGTTCTATGAAGGTTACGCGTCGTGATTTTCTAAAGATCACTGGAGCTTCTGCGGCGGGCGCTGCGATTCTCGGTTTAGGACTTGATTTGAAGCCCATCGAGTCCCATGCACAGACCTTGAAGATCCGCTTTGCCAAAGAAACGACGAGCATTTGTTGTTACTGTGCCGTCGGCTGCGGTGTGATTGTCCACACCGGGAAAGCAGGAGCAGGAAAAATCATTAACATTGAAGGTGACCCCGATCACCCGATCAACGAAGGGGCGCTCTGCGCCAAAGGGGCGGC
>DATKYC010000005.1:0-4233 GCA_035528695.1 Acidobacteriota bacterium
ACAGGCTGCTTTTTTCAATGGAGCGAAAAGGGCAAGCGTATAATTGTCTATCCTCCGGCCCTGGCCGAGGGCGAGATCAGGCTCCCGCCTTGGATGAAGTTAGCCAAGTAAGGGTCAGTTGGGGGTGATGCCGAGGGTATCATCCCCTTGTTTTTTTCTTTCTATCCGGTGGAGGCGATCTTCAGGAGATGTTCTGGGGCACCTTTGTTTATGCAGTTGTCAATTCCGTAATCCTAGCACTCGTTGCACTGGGATTTAACCTTACCTTTGGTATTAGCGGTGTGGCCAATTTTGCCTATGGTGCCTTATTCATATTGGCGGCGTTTGCGACCTGGATCTTCCTCAATCTTTTGGGACTGCCTTATTTTCTCTCTGCTGCAATATCCATAGTCATTACTGCGTTTTTAGGCGCTCTCATGTATCGATTTATCTTGCTGCGAGTGCGCGGCCAGGTACTCTCTGAGGTCATTGCAACGTTTGGTATCGGTCTGGCCATATTGGAGCTATTCCGTTATCTTGGTTTTATCGGCTTTGAATATAGCCTCCCGGTCTTTATTGACGAGAGTGTTCTTATCGCTGGAACCTATGTGGACATGCAACGGATACTGATCGTTATTATCAGTGTCGTTCTGGTCCTTCTCCTCTGGCTTTTTACCCACCATACATCCATCGGGCTATCCTTTAGGGGCATAGCCCAAGACGAGCGTACTGCACTCTCCCTGGGCATTAACTCCGATTGGATGGCCACGCTGAGCGTATCGTTTGGTGCGGGACTTGCAGCTGTTGCGGCGATTGTGATCATACCCCTGGGGACTATTTCTGTGGATGAAGGTTACGAAGTCCTGATCAACGCCTTGGCCGTCTGTATCATAGGCGGACTCGGGAGCACCGGCGGTGTGGTGGTAGCGAGTTTTGTTATCGGTTTTGCTCAAAGATTTACAGATTCCTATGTTGGCGCACATTGGACCATGATCGTAAGCATAGTGGCTATCCTCCTGGTACTCACTATCAAGCCTTCCGGGCTCTATGGTAAACAAAAGGAACTGGAAGAGAGGATCTGAGGCCTTGAAGAAGCGAAAAGAAAGAATAGATCGAGGCATCAAGGCAAGATCAAATGATATTTTTGCCCTCTGCTCTTGGAGAGAAATGCTCTATCTTTCCGCCCCTAGATTATTGCCCATTGTCGGTTTATTTGTCCTTTCGGTTGTGTTGGGCATCTATTGGCAGAAGGTCTTGCTCTCCGTAGCTGTCTTTGCCTTGCTGGCACTTAGCTGGGATTTTCTGGCTCAGAGCGGTATGGTATCCCTGGGACAGGCGCTTTTTTTCGGGATGGGGGCTTATTCTGCCGGTGTCATGAACCATTACTGGGGCTGGTCCCCGCTTATAACAATCCCTCTCGCCACCCTAATGGGAGCTTTTATCTGCACCCTCCTTCTCTTACCGGTCCTGAGATTGCGAGGTATCTACTTTGCCATGGTTACCCTCATTCTCCCCCTCATGCTGGTAAGAATTATTGAGGCTACGAAGATATTTGGCGGCACCGAAGGCATAAGCGGGCTTGGCGCACTTCCATCAAGCTGGGTGGAGCTCTATCTCATTCTCGCGGCACTCGTTGCCGCCCTTTTTGGATTCAGACGCTTGATGGGCTCCGACTTTGGCTTGGTATTGACGGGGATAAACGATAATGACCTCTCTGTGATGAATGCCGGGATAAATATATATTGGTTTAAGGCCCAGGCACTTTTTATTGCAAGCGGTGTGGGTGCCTTTGCCGGGGCATTTATGACCCACGTCTATATGTTTGTGGGAATGCCTGTCTTTGCCCTTGACTACTCTATTATACCTATTGCGTGTGCGGTGGTGGGCGGACCAGGGAGCTTTGCAGGCTCCATGCTGGGGGCCTTTATCCTGGTTCCGCTTTCAGAGATCTTGCGTGGTTTCGGCGGACTTCGCATGGTCATCTATGGGCTGTTTCTGGTCATATTTATAGTGGCATTGCCAGAGGGCATTTTTCACTATATTCAGCGAAAATATCACCAATCTGAACGATGGGTAGAGGTGGAATAATGAACCCCGAGCCTTTGCTGCAGGTATCCAATCTTAGCAAGTCTTTTGGCGGCGTTAAGGCTGTAGACCTTGTCAACTTTGATTTGACGAGAGGGGAACTATTAGGCGTTATCGGACCCAACGGTTCTGGGAAGACAACACTGGTTAACCTCATCACTGGTTTTGTAAGACCGACATCCGGGAAGGTGCTCTATGGTGACAGGGTTATAACTAACTGGCCTCCTCATAAGATTGTTCGCTTGGGCATTGCAAGGACTTTTCAGATGGTCAAGCCATTTCACCAGCTTCCGGCTTTCAAGAACATAATCATTCCCCTCTATTCACCACGGGTCAAACGGTTGAGAGGAGGAAAATACGGTGACCGGGACGCGATGGCGTTAGATCTTCTGGAAGAAGTAGGCTTTGAAAGGGACTCTTTTGTGGCATATAAGGTGGCCAGCGTTCTTCCGCAAGGATATCTGAAGAGACTGGAATTGGCCAAGGCAATTGCCTTGGAACCAGATCTCTTGATATTGGACGAGCTTTTTTCAGGGCTCAGCCTGGCTGAAGTGGCAAGTATTGTCCCTATTATTGAGAAACTCCGGCAACAGGGAAAGACAATAGTGATGATCGAACATCGCTTGAAGGAGCTTTTCAGGATCGCTGATCGAGTAATTGTCCTTAACTATGGCCAAAAAATAGCTGATGGAAAGGCAATGGAGGTTATGGAGAGCGATGAGGTCAAAAAGGCCTACTTGGGAAGCGAGTAAGACGTAGATATGTCTGAGAGCAATGTGAGAATATATATATACAATTAACTTCTCGCAACGGACGACTGGCAAATACCCAATCTTGATGGAGTCAAAGTGCTTGAAGTAAAAAATCTAATGGTTTTCTTTGAAAACGCCCTGGCCTTGAATGACTTTTCCATGCAGGTCAATCAAGGTGAGATTGTAGGGGTTATCGGATCTAATAGTGCCGGCAAGACCACGCTCATGAATACCATCTCCGGGCTCATAATAGACATGAAGATAAAGGAGCAGCGTAAGGGTGGTGAAAGAATAACCGTATATGGGCATATCATATATCAGGGTGAGGATATTACTGAAGTACAACCATATGAGAGGGTTAAAAAGGGCCTAGTGCTTTCCCGAGAGAGGCACCCAATATTTCCAGAAAGCGATGTGGCTGAAAATCTTAAGATAGCTGGGCATAGGAAAAAGAAGTCAGAACTGAGAGAAATGAGTGAATATGTGTTCGCTCTTTTCCCTGCCCTCGCTCAATTAAAGAGACGGAAGGCGGGATTTTTGAGTGGTGGCGAACAGCAGATGCTGTCCATCGGGATGGCCCTTATTCGAAAGCCGACGCTTCTTTTGCTCGACGAGCCCCTTCTCGGCCTGAGCCCCATGATGCAGACCATGCTGGTAGGGGCCATAACTAACCTGAGGAGAGACTCGGGTATCACAATACTTATGACTGAACAATTCGCCCGGCCTGTGTTGCCTATTATCAACAGGGGATATGTTCTTGAAAACGGAATGCTCACCCTGACAGGTACAGGCTCCGAGCTCATGGATAATCCTGAGATAAAGGCAGCCTATTTCGGGATTTGATATTATGGAAAAAAAAGAATCACGCAACATATATCGCACTTTTGAATCGGTTGCCCTGAAAAGAGGCAAGAATACGGCTGTCATCTATCTGGGAACCAGATATTCCTATCTGAAACTGAAGGATCTGGCCGAACGCTTTGCTGCCGCCCTGATAGACATGGGGGTCACGCCCGGAGATAAGGTTCTGATATATATTCCCAATAGTATCCAGTGGGTAGTTGTATGGTTGGGAATTCAGAGAGTGGGTGCTGTGTGTATACCCATAACGCCTATTTATACGCCCTATGACCTCGAGTACATAGCCAACGACTGCGAGGCAGAGACCGTTGTATGCGCTGATACTAATTTTGGTTATGTGACCAGGGTGTTATCTGAAACAAGATTAAAACGAGTGATCGTGACGAAGATGGCTGATCTCCTCCCCTGGTGGAAAAGGTATTTTGGGTTTCTCTTTGATATCATACCAAAGGGGAAGATCGCCCTTGCAGAAAACACCTACTCATTAAGGAAGTTGCTTTCCACGCACAAAGACGGCCGTCAGTTGCCTGAATACAGACAGAACGGATGCGACCTT
>DATKYC010000006.1:0-2285 GCA_035528695.1 Acidobacteriota bacterium
GAATAATTCGAGCAGGTGTAGCAATGGCAATTTTCATCAACTGGTCTCTCATCATCAATGTAGCGGGCATTCTTGATCACCAATTTTCCTTTGGCGGTAAAGAGAGTTCCGTTTCTGGCGTTCCGGGTTGGCAGTACACAGTCGAACATATCTACACCCAGCATGACTGCCTCTACGAGATCTTCTGGGGTCCCTACACCCATTAAATAGACTGGCTTATCATCTGGAAGCAGGCGTTTTGACTCGGCGATGATTCGCAATCTCGTTTCTTTATCTTCTCCCACAGAAAGGCCGCCCAGGGCATAGCCGGCAAAATCCATCTCCACGAGTTCCCTGGCACTCATCTCCCTTAAATCCTGATATACCCCGCCCTGGACGATCCCAAAAAGGGCCTGATTTTCACTTCCACTGTTCTGAAGGCACCTCCTGGCCCAAAGACTTGTCAATCTAACTGAATTCAGGACATACTTGTAATCAGCAGGATAGGGTACACATTCATCAAAGGCCATAATAATATCAGCTCCCAGCGCCTTTTGAATCTCCATAGCCTCTTCAGGACCGATAAAATGTCGCGATCCGTCCAGATGAGACTGAAAAGTCACCCCCCTTTCCGAGATAGTCCTTAGGCGAGACAGACTGTAAACCTGAAATCCTCCACTATCTGTAAGGATGGGACCACGCCAGTTCATGAATCGATGCAGTCCCCCTAAGTGCCCTATCACCTCGTGCCCTGGCCTGAGATAGAGATGGTAGGTGTTGGCCAGAATAATCCTTACGCCCACATCTTTCAAGTCCTCTGGTGAGAGTGCCTTAACCGATCCCTGGGTGCCTACTGGCATAAAGACCGGCGTTTCAAAATTACCGTGGGATGTCTTGATTTCTCCCACTCTGGCCAGGCACTCACGGGAGCGGTGAGTGAGTCTGAATTCCAATTCTGTATAATCTCACCTGTTTGAGATATTCATCCTATCATGGTTTTACAGGATCAGCATGGCATCCCCATAGCTGAAAAACCTGTATTCCCTCGCAACAGCCGATTTATAAGCCTCTCTTATTAATTCCAGACCCGCAAAGGCAGACACTAGAAAAAGCAAGGAACTCTTTGGGAGATGAAAGTTGGTTATCAGGGCATCAACGACATTAAAGGAAAACCCTGGGGTTATGAGAAGATCGGTTTCCCCTTTTCCTGGCACAATAGATCCATCCTTGGCCACCGCCGTCTCCAACGCCCTTACCACGGTAGTTCCGACAGCAACTACCCGTCCGCCATTTTTCCTGCTTCGTTCTATTGCTTCCACGGTTTCCGGCTCAATCTGGTAGATTTCCTTGTCTATGCGATGCCTTCTGATATCCCTTGTTCGAACGGGACGAAAAGTTCCATACCCTACATGGAGGGTCAGAAAGGCAATGGAAATCCCTGCTTTCTTAAGCCTTTCAATCAAATCCCATGTAAAGTGTAGGCCTGCCGTGGGAGCAGCTACAGCCCCCTTAATTGTAGAGTAGACGGTCTGGTAACGTTCCTTGTCAAGTTGTGAATAAGAAGTGTTTTTCCCTCTCTTGATGTATGGGGGCAAGGGCATGTGCCCCTTTTCTTCAAGCAAGGAGTCGATGGGGCGGTCGCAGTTGAAGGTGATATTGACAAGGCCGCCTTCAAGTATATCTCGCACTTCCCCCGAAACACCCGAGTCAAAGTACAAGAGAGCCCCCTTTTTCACTCGCTTGGAAGATTTGAGCAGACAAGAGCGTGTGGGATATCGCTCATCTGTTGATTTTCCCTGCTCGAGCACCAGTATTTCAACTCGACCTCCGCTTTTTTTCCTGCCAACAAGCCTTGCAGGGACAACTCTGGTATTATTTACCACGAGTATATCTCCTGGCCGAAGGTGCTTGGGGAGATCGAAGAAATGACCGTCTGAAAAGGACCGCTCTTGCCGGTTCACCACAAGCAAGCGGGAACAATCTCGCCCTTCAGTTGGTATCTGAGCGATCAGTCTTAGCGGCAACTCGTAATTGTATTGCTCAATATCAAACATCAAGACATACTAAAGCGCGTACGTTAAACAAGATATATTTTAAAGTCAAACGATTTATTCCCTAAAGAAATAGGTGATTAACAACCCCAAAGCCATTGCCGAAAATCCCAGAGCTCTAAGATAGGGCTCCGGGATCTCCTGGAGCATTAACATCCATTTTTTCATTTTACCGGGAAAGGCAAAGTAGGGAAGTCCTTCTACAACAAGGACTAATCCTAATAGACAAAGGAGAAATTTCATTTTTCAGCCATT
>DATKYC010000007.1:0-3678 GCA_035528695.1 Acidobacteriota bacterium
GCAACAGTGAAAATAGAGCCCAATCAGGTCCTACGAGGAAGCGTGCATCCAGCCGAGGTCAAAGAGCTGGTCCCGGAAGCCCAAAAGGTATTTGAAGTATCGGTGGACATGCGGACGCTCTCTGCGGCCGACCTGTATGGCGGAAAGATTTGTGCTGCTCTGGATCGACAGCATCCGAGAGACCTTTTCGATATCAAACTCCTGTTGGACCATGAAGGGCTGGCCGAGGGAATTCGCAAAGCCTTTGTGGTGTATCTGATTGGTCACAATCGTCCGATGTCAGAGCTTCTCGATCCCCGATTCTCCGATATGAGGCATGCATTCGAGAATGAGTTCATCGGCATGACGCGCATCCCCTGTGAGTATGAGGATCTGGTTGAAACCAGAGCTCGATTGGTGAAGCTCATCCACTCCTCGTTGACGGGGGAAGAAAAAGAGTTTATCGCCTCCATCCAGGAAGGCAATCCTCACTGGGATCTTCTGGGGCTGAGCGACATAGCCCGCCTTCCTGCCGTCTCTTAATCGTCAGGTGGAAGTTGCTCAACGTAGCCAAGATGAGTAGCTCGAAGAAGAAGCAGGAAGTGGAAAAACTAAGAGCTTATCTGGAAACATAGCGGAGAGGAAAATCGCGGACATCTCGACCAGGCACTCATGCCGATTTTTCCGATCCTGGAAACGAGATCCCTGGGGGAATTTTTGTCTCGCCCACCACCCATTGGGCCACACAGGACCGCAGAGTGGCCCAATGGGTGTGAATTTATCTATGCGATGGTTGTAGCTTTGACCGTTTTTTGAAATCTAGCGATAGACCGAGCGCATCACACAATTTCAATAGGGTCTTAATATTGAAGTTCATCCCATTTTCAATGCGGGACAGCTGCTGTTGGGTTATGTGAGCTCGATTGGCCAATTCTGCTTGAGAAAGATTTTGTTCTCTCCGAGCCTCTAGAATCTTGATTGAGATCTCAAGAATCTCCCTCTCTTCCTCGTACATCCTCTTGAATCGCTTGCTTTTTAGTTTTTCCTTCAGGTGAGAGTCATATGTCATCATGCATTGCCTCCAGGTCGAACTCCTCAAAACGGGATAAGAAATCAGACCGATATTTTTTCGCTTTCTGGATTTCCGCCTTCGGTACTTTTGCCGTTACCTTCACAAATGCGTGTGTCAACACGATGAATCTCCGATAGCAGAAGAAATACAGAACCCTGAATTGGTCACCAGATAGTCTGACTCTAAGCTCATGAATCCCGTCCTCGAGTAGATCAGCATACGGGCGGGGAAGCGTCGGACCTTGGTCCTGCAGATAAGAAATAAGGGCCAGGATCTTGGCTTGATCACGCACCTTCCGAGAATCGATAAGCTCGCGTACTGGGCACTTCCCCTCGGGCGTTTCGTAATAAAGTACACACCAATCTACAGCTACGGTTAAATATACATCATATATGATGTAAAGTCAAGCTACCCAAGAATGATTCCTGAGGGGAGCGACTCTTGAGTGTATATGGCATAACCCCACCCTTATACTACATGGGGCACCCGGATTTCGATTGAAAACTAGCACTGCTAAACTTTAACTAGTTTTTGGTTGAAGACCTTTTCGACTCTCATAATCGTCTTTAAAGTAGGATTGGTTTTTGATGGACTCTCAATTCTTTGATAGGTCTGATACTTTATTCCAAGCTTCTTAGCGACATCAGATTGAGATAGCCCCAGAGCCTCTCGCTGTTTTCGTAACCAAATCGCAAATGCTACCGGAGTTTCAGGCTCAATATAAATTACTTCATCGCCTTTGAGCCTTGACGGATCCGGCAGCCTTAACTTTCTCGCATCCACAGACTGGAGGAAACCGGTCAATGCTTCTTTCGCCATAGCCTTGGCTTCATCAATCGTTTCCCCATATGTAAAACAGCCAGGAAGATCCGGGAATCGAACGTTGTAGACTTTTTCCTCTTCGTCGTATACAAAAAGGGCTGGATAGGTGATCATTTCAATCCTGCCTCCTTCAAGATACTATTTAGCGTCCCTTTCGGAATATCTCTCTTCCAGTGAACGGGTATTGTGAGTGTTTTTTTTTGCTTCTTCATGATGTGGTGTCAACCAGTAACTCTATCAAGTTACCATCCATGCTTTCTTAGTAACTTGATCAGCCCATGTCCCGTCACCATGGGAATATACAGCATTTATGCTGTATATACAATAACCACAAGGAAGGTTTTTTCAGATTCACTGTGAATTGGCAAACGTACTAACTCCGACCCTTGCTGTCATTCTACTTTCCATAATACTTTTCGAAAAATTTGTTTTCGAGGAGGAAAACCATGGATCATTTGACCATCAAGGAGTTAGTGGATGCTGTGATTGATGAAGGTGTCTTTAAGGCGATGATTGATGTCACACTCGGGGAATGGGAGAAAATCCCTCGGCTTTAAGCGAAGACTTCCGTAGCTTGGGGTACCATAGAGAACTATCGCAAGACGTCACATAGCGTATATGACATCAAGTATCACGTTGTGCGGATAACGAAGTACCGCAAGCCGGTGCTAAGAAAGGATGTTGGCAGGCGACTAAGGGAGCTCATCCGACAAGTATGTACAAGCATGGATATCCAGATACTCAAAGGGCATGTCGGCCGCGACCATGTCCATATTATGGTGTCGGAGATGATGAAGTGCATAAAGGGGCGGACATCCTGAAAGCTGTTAGATGAAAAATAACGGTGTCCGGCCCAGTTGGCTTTCAGCCAACGAGCGCCAACCCATCGGCTTTAGCCGATGGTCGTTGAGTTGTTTATTATTTGTTTATTATAAAAACAATTAGAGATTTTCATGGCAAAACAGTTGGACAGCAGTGAAGGTAGATATAAAAAATGGGCCCGATCTGAGAAAAGAACTACCACCCGAACGATCGAGGCCGCTGCGACAATGTCACCGCGACCGTTGACTGTTCCCTTCCACGCAGGATCTTCAGCTCCACCGTCTCCCCGGGTTTGGTAGACTCCAGAGCGCCGAGATAATCCATCAGCGTGGAGACCGGATGCCCCGCGATAGACAGGATAATGTCCCCGCCCAGGTAGATGGTGGTTCCTCCGGCCACGATATAGGATTCGGGATCTCCGCCCCGCAACCCCGCCTGCTCTGCGTTGCTCCCCCGTTTGACCTGGGAAACCAGGATTCCCCGATTGGTGGGAAGGGAAGCCCGCTGCACCAGGGCCGGGAAGATCGGTATTGGCTGGATGTCGATCCAGCCCCGCGGCACCTTGCCGAACTGGAGCAGGTCGGGAATTACCCTTTTGGCCGTATCCACAGGTACGGCAAATCCGATGCCGATGTTCCCCCCTGCCGGGGCCAGGATCATGGTGTTGATCCCGATCATCTCGCCCATAAGGTTGAGCAGAGGTCCGCCGGAGTTGCCCGGGTTGATGGCCGCGTCGGTCTGGATCAATTCCCGGATGATGAAGCCCTCCGGGGTGCTCAAGGGGCGTCTCAGGCCGGAAATGACACCGGTGGTCAGGGTCCGTTCCAGGCCGAAGGGATTTCCAAGGGCGATTGCCTTCTGGCCCACAACTAGATTCTTGGATGCCCCGAATCGGATCGTGACCAGATCCCTTTCATCGGGATCGAACTGGATCACCGCCAGGTCGTTTTCCGGGTCGATGCCGATAACTTCGGCTTCGTAGT
>DATKYC010000008.1:0-7724 GCA_035528695.1 Acidobacteriota bacterium
AGCCCGTATTCAAATCGATCGACAAGGTCTTCCTCTTTTTTGCCGGCTTCGATAGTGGAGGTAAACATACCGGCGGCCAGATTCCCCTCGTTAAAGAAGTCAATGTTTTTGAAAAAACCAAAGGGAGACGCCCCGAGAGAACATTGCATGTCCTCCTTGCCCATGGCAATAGTCCATCCCAGTTTCCGGGCCATGCCTATCCCCTGGCAGATTGCCAGCCTCTTCTTCATCTGCTGGAAGGGACGACGTGTCTTTTCCGGTATCTCCCCCTCGGATTTCAGCATTCTTATGGCGAGTGGGAAGGTAAGCGGGCGTATATAGGTATTGAGTGCCTCTACCATTTCTTTTGGATCTGTCATTATACCATCTCCTTTATCATTTTTGATTTGAGTTATGCTTTTAGCCTGGCTTGAATCTCTTTAATCAACTTGGGAACAATTTTCCTGAAATCTTCAACTACAATAAGATCCGAGACCTCAAATATATCGGCGTTGGGATCCGTGTTTATGCTGATAATATATTTTGATTGATCCATCCCCACCACATGATGCATGACCCCGGAAATCGCCACCCCAATGTATAGAGTTGGGCGGACTGTCTTTCCGCTCTGGCCTATCATCCGCCCCTCATGTGCCCAGCCTTCGTCCACTGGCGGGCGGGTTGCACCTACCGAACCCCCTAAGGCACTTGCCAGTTCCTCAATAATCTTCCAATTTTCTTGACTTCCAATACCCCACCCGCCGGCAACCACCACTTCCGCTTTTTCCAACGGCAATTCTTCCTGGTCCCACTTGCAAATCTCGAGCACTTCAGGACCTAAGTCTTTATCTTGAAGGTGAACCTCTATTTCTTTGACTTCTCCCTTCCTTTTCGATGGCGGCCGGGCCTTCATTATTCCCGGCATAACCGTGGCCATTTGAGGTCTATGATCGGGGCAAGTAATGGTTGCAATCACACCGCCTCCCCACCCTGGAACGACCTGCAGGAGCTGTCCCTGGCTGTCCAGTTTAAGATCAATACAATGTGCGGAGAGACCGGTCTGGACCTTGGCAGCCACCCTGGGGGCGAGTTCAACTCCCATGGCGGTCGCTCCCATCAACAAGATCTCCGGTTGATATTCTTTAATCAAACTCTTCATTACAACGGAGTAGGGGAGAACCCGGTAAGTCTCTAATCGGGAGTCATCGGCTACAAGAACCGAATCGGCGCCATAATTGATTAGGATTTTTGCGTGATGTCTTATACTGTGTCCCAAGAGAACTGCCGTAACCCTGCTCTTTGCCTGCTCTGCCAGTTCCTTGGCTTTGCCTAAGAGCTCGAGACTTACTTCATGCAAGTAACCGCTCCGCTGTTCAGCAAAGACCCAGATCCCGTTTGAATAATTCCCACTCACCGTGGCTCCTTTAAATGGACTATGGGGCGCGATACTGCAAGATTTTATCCACCAGCTTATCGACTATCTCTTCCGCTGATCCTTCCAATCTCTCCCTGGCCCTTTCAAACCGCCGAATTTCCAGGCCCGCCATCTTTGTCGGAGAACCCCCGAGACCGATATAGGTGGGGTCTATCTTCAAATCCTTGTTGGAAAGGACTTCAATCTCTTTTGATTCAGCCGCAATAATACCAGTAAAAGGTATGTATCGGGGTTTATTCAGCTCCTTGCGAACGGAGATTACCAGGGGAAGGGATGCCTTAAGCCTTGCATATCCCTGCTCGATCTTTTGGGTGATAATAACCTCATCTTTGCCCTGCCAATCCAGACCAATCACATGCATCACATTGGGCAGATCCAAAAACTCGGCCAGTTGGGAGCATACCTGGGCAGTGGATCCATCAATAGACAAATTGCCGCAGAGTATCAGTTCAAATTCCCCGGCCCACCGGCAGCCGGCCTCCAGGATACGCGCCGTTGCAAGGGTATCAGAGCCTGCAAAAACAGGGTCTGACAACAAGACGGCCCGATCAGCACCCATTGCCAGGCCTTCCCTAAGAATAGAGGTGGCGAAGGGAGGTGCCATGGATAGCAAGACTACCTCCCCGCGTTCGGCTTCACGAATCGAAAGGGCTGCCTCAATGGCATGCTTGTCCAGGGGGTTTATAATGCTCGGAATCCCCTGCCTGTTCAAGGTCTTGGTGACAGGATCCATGGATACCTTGTCCCAATGCTTGGGGTCGGGTACCGGTTTGACACAAACTACTATCCTCTTCACGCCACCACCCGTCGTCAATACATACTAATAAGAGAGCGAAACTCACCGTCCTCAAATGGCAAACCGGTGTCGGGTTGCTTTTTTTCGTTTCAGTAAGAAATATCCTGATGTAACTATTTTTTAAATGGAGCCAGAGCTGCCCTTGCAAGCACCACTTTGGCAATCTCAGCAGTGCCTCCAGCCGGAACAGTAACCATCGCATCCCTTAAGAGACGCTGGACCGTGTACTCCCTCATGATCCCGTATGAACCATGAATCTCAATCGCCTTTTTAGCCGCATTTACCGCTGCTTCGCAGGTGTAGTATTTGGCCAGGGCGCCTTCGTTATCACAACGTGCGTTTTGGTCCTTCAACCAGCTGGCCCGGTAGCAAAGGAGCCTGCAGATTTCCAGCTGTGAGTAGATTTCGGCCATATAAAACTGAATCGCCTGTAGGGCACTGATTGGCTTGCCATAGAGGACTCTTTCGCTCGCAAATTTCCCGGCTTCCTCATAGGCGGCAGTCAGGATACCCAAAGCGGTCGCAGCCATTCCTGTTCTCCCTGTTTCGCTGATGGTCTTGACTGCTACTGCCAGTCCACCACCTTCTTGGCCGAGCAGATTCTCTTTCGGGACCTCACAGTTATCAAATACCAGCTCTCCTGTATTGGCTCCACGAAGACCAAATTTATTTTCCTTTCGCCCGGCCTTTGCACCGGGTGCATCCTTTTCAACGATAAAGGCGCTAAGTCCCTTAGCACCCTCTGCGGTCCGTGCAATCACCACCCAAAAATTTGAGGTGTGGGAATTGGTGATAAAGCATTTACGTCCGTTCAGGATGTACTTATCCCCCTTTAATTCGGCAGAGGTCCTCATACCCATAAGATCCGATCCACCGGACGGGTCCGTGACCGCGACACAGCCCATGGTCTCGCCTTTAGCCAATGGGGGCAGGTACTTCTTTTTCTGTGCATCAGTGCCGAAGTCATTGATCACAGCGCAGCCCATATGATGGACCTGTAAGGCCATGGGCATCGCAGCGCAGACCCTCCCCAGTTCCTCCAGGACAATCGTACGCGCAAGGTAGCCTAATCCTACGCCACCGTATTCAGTTGGGGTAATCACGCCTGTAATTCCCACTTTACCCATCGGTTCTAAAAGTTCTGTGGGGAATTCACCAGTCTCTTCCATAGTGTCCATCTTAGGGGTTACCTCATTTTCAGAAAACTCCCTGACAGACTTTCTCAGCAACTCTTCTCTCTCGGAAAATCTGAAATCCATAATTCTTCCTCCTTTTGAGTTAAAATTCTTTTAGCGGGCTAGTCTCCCGATTCCTTTCCTTGATCCAAGAGCCTGTTGATCATGCCTTTGAGACCCACAAATCCTTTATTAATCTCACGAGATAGACCGGGCTGTGTGTCTTTAAGAGGAGGCCAGGACAAAAACCTGATATCCTCTTAGTGATAGGAATGTCACGATTTCGTCAGGCAGGTTCAAAGGGGTTACAAGAATAGCCTTTCCGGAATGATCATTAAAGACTATTCCAGAGAGGGTAAGAGTGATATTTTTTGAGTCATCTCGCTTACTAGTCTTGAAAGAATGGCTACCCGCCCTGTATTGGACACCCAGAAATTCAAGCATCTTTGCAACCATCGCGATATGTTCCTTTTCGGCTGCCAGCGAGAGGATAGAAAGCTGGTGTTCTTCCAGAAAAGAGATTATTTCAGGGGCAAGGCCGGTCACATCAATTATCGCATCTCTTCCTTTGATGCTCAGCAAGAAATCCGCGTTGATAATCAGCTTGAAGCCGGCATTTTTGCTTTGATAGACGGGTATTTTTACTTGAGTGGAAAAGGAATGGCCGGTGAGACTTAACAAAGCACTTACAAGGGACGCAGGATCCGTCTCGGGTCCCAATTTTTTGGCCTCTTCCGGGTTTCCAACAAGATCCTCCCGTGCGGGCGGGTAGTCAATAACCTTGACATTTAATCCTGACAGATAATTCTTGATTACATGCGGGGTACGCTCTGAATGAGGATCGGTCAGGTTAATAACAACCAGGGATGGTCTGTTCTCCGTTGGGTTTTCAGAAAGTGTTATGACCCAGTCCCCAGCGATTTCGAGGGCGATGTCCCCTTTCAGTCCAATAGGCTCCCCCCTCTTTGCCACCTTTGGGTAGTCGCACACACTCAAAATCTTGTCCAGGGCGGAGCCCAGATTATCCTCCCCCATGAGCCGTACGACCCTGTAATTTTCCCAGCTCGATTCTATGAGTTGACCCATCTTTTCTGGGAGCTTATTCTGCAGGTCTACTATTAGCTTTCGCCCGCTGCGGAGGTTTACGATCGGAAAAGAATTCGCCTCGAGATCTATTTGTCCTCCCGATTTCAACGGGATGAAATGCTCGCCAGTCTGGACCCACTCTTCTCCCATTTCCAAAAATATTTCGCTTAAACCAGAAGCGAGTGGGCTTTGTTGACCCTCGGGCCTTTGAGATATCGCTGGCTCAATGGGCTTCCTGACAATCTCGGGGGAAAAGATGGGCAGCCTGATAACCTGGCCCGGATGTATAATATTTAAGTTCTTGATGGCGGGGTTCAATTTCATTAAAAGCGGGAGGTACTCATTGCGCAACTCCTTTGGGCGAATCTTATACCGGCCCTTGGCAATCCTGATGAGGCTGTTGCCTGGCATGACAGTGTAATTTTCAAATTTCATCTCCTTCAGGGAAGAAACCGGGGTTACTTCTACACTCGAAGACCTTTCTTCCAAAGGACCGGTGGAGATGGGCACAATCCTAATGGGAATGATAACCTTCTCACCAGGGTGCACCAGATCCAGGTTACGCAAGGAGCTATTTAACTTTTTCAGCACTGAAAGGAGCTCGGGCAAATTCCAGTTTTTCAGCAGTCCTTTTTCCCTTAGGATCTTCCATATGTAATCACCGTTGCGAACAGTATATTCCTGGGTCAGGATCTTCTTGTCACCAACCTCACGGATATCCCTTTCAACCTCTGCGGTCTTGACCAAATCTATGGAATAGGTGTTTTCTTCCTCCTGGGCCTGTGCCGGGCTAGGGCAATATAGGGCCAGCAAAGGGGTGAAAAAAAACCAAAAGACACAGGTGAAAGCCTGCAATCTCATTTTCACATCTATTCTCCCTGTCTGCTTCCAAGCATCTATGAGCCTGATGCTAAATTTAACTAATCATAATGAGTCAAGCTAAACGTTGTCAATATCATTCCCATTATTGAATATATCGCACCATATATTGGTACCCCTGATTCATCAGTATACAGCATGTGGTATTTATGCTTTACAAAGGCCGGATAATCTGGTAGAAAAGCGAATAATTTGGTTTTCTCACCCTCGTCTGTTCTTACTAACCCAGCGCGAGTCTCTCTTGCAGATGGTCTGAGCGCTGGAGGGAGGGGTCGTAAGCACCATATAAAAGCTCAAATGGTGGGGTTCGGAGTATACTATGAAGATCAAGAAACTTTCAATCCTCGGTTTTAAGTCATTCGTGGATCGGCTTGAAGTCACGTTCCCCCTTGGAATCAGCGGGGTGGTTGGCCCAAATGGGTGCGGTAAGAGCAATATTGTAGATGCAATCAGATGGTGTATGGGGGAACAGAGCCCCAAACAGTTAAGGGGCCGACGGATGGAAGATGTGATATTCAACGGGACTGGAGACCATAAGCCCTTGGGAATGGCTGAAGTTTCCATGCTGTTTGAAAATGGGGAAGGCAGCCTTCCGCCTCCGTTCGCGAATGACACAGAGATATCTTTGACCAGGCGCCTATACAGATCTGGCGAGAGTGAATACCTTATCAACAATGTCCCTTGCAGGCTGAAGGATATTCAAGAGATTTTTATGGACACTGGCCTGGGAAACAGGGCCTATTCGGTGATTGGTCAAGGAAGAATAAGCACCATCCTGGAGCAAAAGCCCGAAGAGACAAGGGTTATGTTGGAAGAGGCCGCTGGGGTGACAAAATACAAGAGAAAGGTAGAGGCATCTCAGAAAAAGATAGAGCTGACTGAAGCCAATCTCCTGCGGGTGGAAGATATTATGGGAGAAGTCTTGAGACAGATGGGATCTCTCAAGAGGCAGGCGTCCAAGGCCAAGCGCTTCAAATCCATAAGCCAGGAAATCCAAAATCTGGAGCTCACCTTGTATGCCAACTCCTATCATCAATTCAAGGAGGAGTCGGGGAAAAAACAGAGGTCGACTGAGGATCTCGTTCAGCAGGAGATAGCTCTATCCACAAGACAATCCCAGTTCCATGCCAAGCTCGAAACCATGAATCTGGAGCTGGAAGAGAAGGAAAGCGCTCTATCGCAATGCCGGCAAACCTATCTTCATTTGAAAGAGAGGGTGAACAAGAAGGAGACGGATCTTGAATCCCTGACACGGGAAATGAGGATGCAGGAGGAAATGGAGGTCCGGCTCAAAGGTGAACAAGAGGAGATAAGAACTAGGCTCGCTGGTCTCGGGCAGGAGAGGAGTAATCTGGAAAAAGAGACTGAGAAGATGACCGAGAGCGCTCGTGGGCTGGAAGGGGAGATTTCTCAGAGTGAGATGAGGTTAAAGGCAAGGCGAGACTTGCTGAGAGTCATAAAAGAGGATCATGAAAAGGCGCGGGCACAATTGAACGCTGGTGCCAGTAAAGAGGTGGGATTAACCCACGAATCGGGCTACCTAAATAAGATGATTAATCAGATCACGGACAGCCGGATGCGGCTTGAAAAAGAGCTCAAAGATTTGAATGACAAAACGGAAAATTTTGTCAAGGCCTCGCAGAGCAAGGCGTCGGCAAGGGAGGCAGCTGCCGAGAGACTTCGGGAGATCGAAACCTCTATTGATCGACAAAGTATGAGCTGCGAAGAACTGGAACAGATACGAAAACGCCTGGAAGAGCAGCTGAAGTCGGCGGAGGGAGAACTCGCTGCATCTGAATCCCGGTTGGCCAGTTTAAAGGCCCTGACAGAGAATTTTGAGGGATTTAAAATGGGGGTCAGGACGATTATGAAGGCCAAGGACCTGGAATCTAACCAACATGGCCGCATTCTTGGCCTCGTGGCAGACGTTGTCCAGGTGAGTCCCCAGTACGAACAGGTCATTGAAGCGGTGTTGGCCGACAAGCTTCAGTACATTATTGTTGAATCCCAGGAGGATGGTAGGCAGGCAGTCGAATATCTGAAAAAAAAGGCACGAGGTCGAAGCAGTTTTGTCCCTCTTCAGGGCTTGAACGGAAAGCAGTCGGGTCAGAGGAAGGATTTGCCATATCCGCACTTGGTGGATCTTGTTTCCGTGCCTGACGCCTATAAGCCGCTCATGGAGGCCTTACTGGGAGACACAGTGCTGGTGGAAGATCTGGATACGGCCATATCAGCGTGGCAGAACAATGGTGCTGATCTCTGTTTTGTAACCATTGAGGGAGATATTGTTGATCAGAGGGGTGTGATCAGCGGCGGAAAGCTTACACAGAGTTCCAGCGGCCTTCTCGCGAGAAAGCGGGAAATGGTGGAACTA
>DATKYC010000009.1:0-4597 GCA_035528695.1 Acidobacteriota bacterium
GGAGGTGATGTCCTCTCCCCGAAAGAATATCTGTCCGGAGTCCGCAGGCAGGGAACCCGAGAACATATTGATCAGGGTTGATTTTCCAGCACCGTTGGGGCCGATGATCGAGGTGAGGACACCAGGCTCAAGGACTAGGTCGATGTCCTTGGCTGCCAAAACCCTGCCAAAGGCCTTGTTTAATTTTTTAACTTCCAAAAGAGGCGGGCTCATGAGTCTTCTCCAGCGTTCGGTAGTTGTCGTGATCGGCGCTCCCACAAGCGGGAGACAACACCAACCACGCCCCCTCGAAAACCCATAATAATAACCAGGAGGATTATGCCGAACCAAAACATCCAATATTGAGTGAATCGCTCAATGATCTCTCTTAGCACAATGAAAATTACGCTGCCCACCAGGGGACCTGCGAATGTATGAATGCCACCAATGAGGCTTACCAGGACAGGTTCTGCAGAATGAGTCCAGTGGGCAGAAAACGCGTCCGTGTTGCTCTCCAAGAGGGTACCGAGTGCCCCTGCAAGTCCTGCGAAGACCCCTGAGATGACAAACGCGGCCAGCCGATAGTTCCTAAGCGAAAGACCGGCAAATTCTATGCGGCGGTCATTCTCACGAATCCCCGCAAGGATCAGTCCGAAGGGTGATTTTTGGATCACATAGATGAGCACCACACTCAAAAGAAAGCAGAAGAGGACCAGAAAATAGAACTGGCTTGCCTTGGCCAAAGGAATAGACAAGATACCAAGAGAAATAGGTGCCCTGGCGATGCCTACCAGGCCATCATCTCCGCCGGTCACCTCTCTCAAATTCCATATGAGGGAGAAGACCATCATTCCAAAGGCCAGCGTGAGCATGGCAAAGTAGATCTCTGTGTGACGCACACAAAAAAACCCGATTATGAGGGCAAAAGCAGTGGCGAGTGCCAATCCCATAATGATACCAAGGAGGGGGTGGGGATTAATATGAATAGAGAAGAGCGCCAAGCCATAAGCACCTGCCGCATAAAAGGCGGCATGGCCAAAGGAGAGAAGCCCCGTGCGCCCTAAGAGGAGATTATATCCCATGGCGAAGATGCACAGTATCATCACCCGCATGGCCATGTAGACCATAAACCGACCTGAAAAGAGCCCAATTGCCACCAGGGCAGCCAAAATCAAACCGATCAACGTGTAAGTCCAGAAGCGGTGCATCTATGTGGCCTCCCCAAAGAAACCCTGCGGCCGCCAGAGCAGGACTGCGGCCATCAGGATAAAGGTCAGAAACATGTCGAAGGTTGGAATGAAGCGGGTGCCAAATGAAGATAGAAGCCCAATGATCAACGCGCCCAAGAAGGCCCCTTTAAGGCTCCCAAGTCCGCCAATGACAGCCACCACAAAGGCATCGATAATAATCGCCTCACCCATTCCTGGGGTGAGAAGCCCCACATAAGGGACCGCGAGCCCTCCCCCCATCGCACCGAGCCAGGTTCCGAATACGAATACCGCCGTGTATAATGCCGGTACCCTCGCTCCCAGGGCTGAGGCCATCTCGCGGTCAGAAGAGGCGGCGCGGATAATCCGGCCCCACCAGGTCCTTTCAAGCATGGCCCACATTCCGAGCGCTACTAAGGGGCCGACACCGATGATAAAGAGGTTGTACACGGGAAAATTCCGTCCAATGATTGATACAGAGCCGGAGAGTCCTGGTATTGTTGGCGAGCCGATAGAACCGGCTCCCCACACCATTTTGACTATATCATCAAAGAGAAGAACAAAGGCAAAAGTAAGCAGAAGCTGGTAAGGCAACGCGAGGTGATACACGTAGCGGATGAAAAACCTCTCTATCAAAAAGCCGACCACGCAGACACAGAGAGGGCCGACGAGAAGTCCGAGCCAAAAGTTTTCCCCCATAACACGAAGGAGGGTAAAACAAAAGTAGGCCCCCAGCATGTAGAGACTGCCGTGAGCAAAGTTCAGTACACCCAACACCCCAAAAATGAGTGTCAGGCCGCTCGCGACCAGCCAGATGAACATACCGGTAGAAAGGCCAGCAAGACACACATGCACAATGGACTGCAGCATCAGGATCAGCCCCCCTTGATCGAGCCAATTATGAGTGGGCCCCACAACTGGGGCCCACTATAAAATAACACCCTTCTCGCTGGCTGCGTATGCTTCAACCCAGGTGGTAGCCAGCGAACAGCTTCGGTGTCCCATCAGTAAGGAGGTTTTGTCCCTGGCCCCTCAAAAGGTGGGCGGTTAAAGCACTCAGTGGCGGGTATTAGCACTTGCTTGCCCATCACCTTGAAGGGATACTTAGGATCAGTTGCGGTCAGGCCCCAGGGGACATCGTATATGGCCTGATGATCTTCCTTCCTGAAGATTCGATATCCAGCAGGTGAGTCGAGCATCATGCCTTCCAGGGCCTCAATCACTTTGGGTGTTTCCTTTGATCCGCACCCCTCAACCGCCTTCTTAAGGGCAAACATCGTTGAATAGCCTGTTTCAGAGACATAGGCCGGGTAACGGTTCCAGCGCTTTCTGAAACTGGCTACCCAATTGTTGTTTCGATTATTATTAGGATACATGAAGAAATAACGCCCGGAAATCCAGATGTTATCGGGCATTTCATTACCCAATCCTTCCAGAACATCCATGGCCGCCCCGACGGGAAACATCACATGCTTGATCTTGTCAAACATACCGGCTTGCTTGGCCTGCTTGACAAAGGTGATGAGCTCTCCAGCCCACTCTGTGGAGTAAAAGCCATCCGGCTTGGCATCCATGATGGTGTTGATGTGCGGCCTGAAATCGGTCGTGCCGAAAGGTGCCCAGGATTCCGCAATAAAGGAGACATCAGGTTTAAGGGTGCCCAGTGTATTCTTAAACATATTCCAGCAGGTGTAGCCGTACTCATACTTAGGGCTGATGGTTGCCCAGGTCTTGGCCGGAAGGTCCTTGGCCACAAAAGCCGCAGCATTTCCATCCTGGTAGGTTGGAGTACATATACGAAAGATCTGTTTTATCCCATTCTTAAAGACCTGTTCCTCAGTGAGCTTTTCGGTTGCAGCGTGGGTCACTATCAGAATTCGATCAAGTTCGGCCATAACCGGCGCAAGTGCTAAACACTGTCCCGAGGAATCTACGCCTGCGAGGAAATCAGCCCCCCAACTGTCCACGAAATAGCGAGAATTCTGGATGGCCTGGGGTTTCTTCAGGGTAGAATCTCTGTACTCGACTTCCAGCTTGTTGCCGGCAATACCACCAGCCGCGTTGATCTCCTCCATGGCCATGGTTGCGCCCAGCTTATGGAATTCCCCATAACCGGCGAGTGCACCAGACATGATTGCCTGATACCCCACCTTGATGGGGCCCTTGATCTTGGGCGTGGCTGCCCATAGACCCGTAGGTTTGAGGACCCCAGGACCCAGGGCGGAAGCCCCAACGGTCAAGAGGCCAGCCTTAATAAAAGTCCTCCGTGTCACTCCCTTCTTTTCCATGTCCGTACTCCTCCCTGTCTTAAGGTTTGAGTTGCTCCTTTACGCAAAATTCGCAGATCTATCGGCGGTGCATATTAAACTTGCGGGAACCTAGTGCGAGTGTAAAACCGCCTTCCGCGAATAACACCCACGTCAATTTGGAGTATCTACAAGGTGCGAAGGCCCGTATATCTTAATGTAATCTGTGTAGACATAACAAATCAATTCGTACTGTGTCAAGAGATAAGCCTCCACATACTCTTTAAATCTTGACAGTGTTGACGAGCTTTCATTACACTCACGCTGTACCATTATCCTGCAAGGTTAAGTAGGCCTTGCCAATATCTTTAAAGTGGCCAAATCGGTGAAGGGATTTAATCCTATGGGCAGTGCGTGACATGAGAGTCTTGTTGAATCGTTTTTTCGGGGTAAGATAATGTCATTAGAGCTATTTGATTTGAGTGGCAAGGTTGCCATGGTTACCGGCAGTACGCGAGGGCTGGGCGAGGTAGCGGCTATGGCCCTCGGAAAAGCTGGGGCGGATGTAGCAGTTTGTGGAAGGAATACCGCTGACCTTGAGCGGGTTTCCGCAGATATAAAGAATCTGGGTAGAGAATCGGCAGGGTTCGTCATTGACGTGACCTCCAAAACGAGTGTCAATGAGGGGGTGGATCGTATTCTTAAGCACTTTGAAAGGGTAGACATCCTCGTGAATAACGCGGGGACTAATTACCGAGTTCCTGTGTTGGAATATCCTGAAGAGGCCTGGGATCTGATCATCAATACCAATCTAAAAGGTTATTTTCTGGTGGCGCAGGCGGTGGTTCCCCAGATGATTGACCGGGGCTACGGTAAAGTCATTAATATGAGTTCGATTTTGGGAATGGTCGCGCTGCCTAACCAGCTGGCCTATGCTTCTTCTAAAGGGGGTGTTGACCAGATGACAAAGGTAATGGCCCTGGAGTGGGCCAAGCTGGGCGTTCGGGTCAACGCCATAGGCCCCACCTACTTTGAAACCGAGCTGGTGGCTCAGCTTCGTAATGACCCCGAGCGTTTTAATTTCATTAACGAACGGACCCCAATGGGTCGATGGGGCTATCCTCCTGAACTGGAAGGGATTGTCATATTTCTGGCGGCCCCGGC
>DATKYC010000010.1:0-2313 GCA_035528695.1 Acidobacteriota bacterium
GAACTCTTTCTGCAGATCGTTTTCGGTCGGGAACCCCTTTGGGCTATCCCTCCTGCCAATGGTGGTCCCCTCCATCAGGAGGACATCCACGCCCGGCGGTGGGTGGGCGACCAGACGGGTGAACAGGGAACCCTTTCGGCCATGCTCGCGCAGATCGCCCGTGTAGAAAATCCGTTTTCCGTCACCCTCGACAAGCACGGCATAGCTGTCGTAGGCCGAATGGTCCATCAGGTATGGCGTGATCTTGAAGGGACCAAGCGGGAGAGTCTTACCGTTTTCAAGATGGGTTACGTTCTCAAACGTCCCCCCGGATGGCGTGAATATCGCGGACGCCTCCAGAATCCGCTCAGTCGCCGTACCCATGAGGAAGCGCGTGGAAGACGGAACCCGGAACGCCAATCCATAGTGGTCGATATGCGGGTGTGACAACACCACGCCCAATAGCGAGTCATCTGAGGTCTTCAGCCCTTTCACCCGGGGCATCTCAACCGATTCGGCATCCGGGCTGTCCAGCGGCTGACCGATGTCGAGAACCAGCCGTTTTCCCTGCGACTCGATCTCAATGCAGGTGCCGCCGATCTGTTTAGCGCCACGCCGAATGCATATTTTCATGATCCAGCCCCCAGTTCTGCTCCTTTGGGTTTCCAGCAGATGTTGTCGAAAAGTCGTTCAACGCCAGAAGTGTGTTTCAAATCTCCTGCTTGCTTATTTGGATTATGAAACGCAGTTGTCATAGTTCCTATCCATCATGTTTTTATGTAGTGGACCATCGGTCCGCCCAATGTCTGCGATTACCAGCAGCTTTTGAGGACACCCGAAAAACTATCCTGTAACGCATTGTTATGTGCTTTCATGCAGTTAAAAAATTTAGTAAGGCACCCGGTATTGACAGGAACTTTAAAGGGTAAACATTCTCTAACAAGCCTTGGTCCGGCAAATCCAATGAAATGCCCACTGTGATTGCCAGCCCTCTATTTTTCAAAAAATCGGATGAATCAGTGAATTACCCTGCCCACAGGGCGGGGCATCTTAAAAACTAGAGGATGGAGGATTACATCCCCCATACCCCTGCTCCGCATTCATCGCCGTCCATAGGACGGGGTATTCTGCGGGAGGATTCCATAAAGATGCGTGGCATTTGCTCTCCAAAAGGTGTCAAAAAATCTCAATGTTTAACGTGGTTAGGCCAGAAGCCAGCATTAAGAAAAAGTTGCGTGACCTCAGCAATGATTCGCTCGGACTCGTCTGCGGACGTCAGTAAGTCACCGCTCTTCCGGCATTCGATGTGTGTTGGTCTTTCGTCGCCCCACACGACGAGGACCGTCGAGCGAGGCTCTCCCAACCAGCGAAAGAAATAAGCCCTGCCGTCCTCAACGCTATCGTACCAAAACTTGTCAAATTCGATGCCGGTTAACTCAGTCTCGTGAAACATTTCAGCCCAGGTTGTAATTGGGACAAGAAGATCGCTGGCTTTCACCGGAGGTGGTGGAAAAGCGCCTTCCAATTTCGTATCGCTTGTTCGTTTCTTCATTGAGATTCCCCTCCGTGTTAGCTCGGGAGCATCATTGGGCGCAAAGCGGTGTTGTTGTCCATTTTGAAAGAGTTTTGCTGTGTTGTAGTAAATGGCCTTCGGGTGTAATTTCAAGATAGACCCTTGCACCTCCGAACACTTGGCACATACCGGTGTCCACATTGATGAGATTCAATCCATGTGAGGTCTTTACCTCGTTCTTTCTTGTTGGAGTATGACCAAATATCTGAGGAATTATAAATGCTTCCACAGATGGACTTATAGACGAAAAGTCGCACCAGAATATGCCGCCTACAGGAGCGTTTCCTCCTCTTTCGCGGCCTACATGGAAGATGGGGTGTCGATCGAGATCATTCTTCTCTACGAACTCTCTGAAGATTCTGTTGATATAATCCGATAGCATAAAAAGACTAATTTTGTTGGCCTTTAATTTCGGTTTTGCAGATTTCATTTCCTCCACAAGGATTTCTCTTATGGCCGATCTCAGACCGGCATGAGAATATAGTCTCTCGCCATCGATATATGAAGCCCTCACATCGTCTCGTGCAATTTCCTCTTTTAGCTCAAGCATGAGGGCTTTTGGATCGTTGAAATTTGCGTTATAGAAGCAGTTCTGAATAAGCATCAGTTCATGATTACCGCAAAGGCGTATAACTTCACCTTTGGCGCCTGCAGCTTCTTTCTGGAGTTTCCTCAGCAAATCAATGGCTTCCCGTGAGAAAGGTCCTCTGTCTATCACATCGCCAGTTTGTATTAAGATGTCATCGCCGCCGCTCCAATTG
>DATKYC010000011.1:0-10877 GCA_035528695.1 Acidobacteriota bacterium
GACCCAATAAATAGATATCATACACAATGTTACTGTTTTTTGACTGAGTGACGTGGTCGTGTTTGTGGACTAGGTGGGGAACTGAATGACTCTTGTGCCTTACCTTTATTACAGCTGGATAGGGGATGCTGTGTCTGTTTATGATCCAGCAAACTGATGCAACTTGTGGCTGGTCTTGAGGAGGGGGTTTGGTGGGTCGATTTTACAAGTAAAATAAATGCGTTTCTTTCTATGAGAACGGGTTTTTACTACAAATGTTTCATTTTAGTTGCTCTGCCTGGACAGACCCCGGAGGTAGAGCCTACAAGCCCGGACAGTAACCCGGGCCCCATGCGCAGGAACCGGATTAACTATCTGAGACGCATAGTGCATCGTCGCGATGAAAGACATGGTAAGCCTAGGTGACACGATGCAGACCAACCATGTGGATGAGCCCACAAAGAATATTAAGGACATGACGTGCACGGAGTGCGGGTCAACCAAGATATTAACCGATCCCCGGCAGGGTGAACGCTTCTGTCAGAGGTGTGGCTACGTGCTAACGGATAGGGCCGTCACGCGTGGCCCCGAGTGGAGAGCCTTCGATGCTGAGGAGAGGAAAGCCAGGAGCAGGGTTGGTTCACCTTTATCCTACGCCATCTCGGATAAGGGGCTCAGCACCGAAATAGGCAACGTCCATAGGGAGTCAGGCAGGGGACTGTCCACGGAGCAGAAACACCAGCTCCTTAGGATGGCCAAGTGGCACCGTAGAGTGGTCCGATCCTCCAAGCTGAGGAACCTCAACACAGCCATGAACATCTTCGCCAGGTACTGCGACAAACTCCACGTACCCCGCGGCGTAAGAGAACAAGCAGCCATCCTATACAGAAAGAGCCTAAACAAGAACCTGGTTCGAGGCCGCAGCATAAGAACCATAGTAGCTGCCTGCCTGTACGCGGCCTGCAGGATGACCCAGACCCAGAGGGGCCTCAGAGACATCTCCGACAGGTGTAACGTGGACTCCAAGGAGCTTGCTAAGAGTTACAGGCTCATCTACCGGGAGCTGGGGCTCAGCGTCCCGAGGCCGAAGCTCCAGAACAGGGTGCCCAAGATAGCCGCCAGGGTCAATATAGGTCAGAGTATACAGATGAGGGCCGTGGAGATTCTCAGGACGGCTGAGAGGCTGAAGGTCACGGCAGGTAAGGACCCCACTGGCCTCGCCGCCGCGGCCCTATACATCGCGTGCCGGCAGAGCGAGAAGCCCTGCACCCAGAAGGAGATCGCCCACGCGGCCGGGATCACCGAGGTGACTATCCGGAACCGGTATAAGGGACTTGTTCGGAACCTTGACTTGAAGGTATAGGTGGAGGAGTTGAGCCAACCCCAGCTCCGGCTGCACCAGAGTATAGGCGGTTACACCTTCGAAGGCCCTTACATGACGGCCGAGTTTCTGCCCGAAAAGCCAGGCCTGTACGCAGCTGTATGCAGCGACCAGAGGAACTATTACCTGCTGGACGTGGGCTACTCCCCCAACATCAAGAGGGCTGTTAAGAGAGGCTCACGCAGGGAGTGCTGGGAGAAGAACAAGAGGGGCGTCCTCATGTACGCCTTCATGGTGGATGAACAGCTCAACGAGGAGCAGTACAAAGCTGTGTCCGCCGAGATAAGGCGGAAGTACCCCCGGCTACCCTGCAGGTAGGTCTACACGTATTTTCTATGCTTAGCACATGACACACAGTAGTAGGCGACGTTCCTGCATGCGTGCAGCCGTGCACCCAGGTCAAGGAGCGTCTTTCTGAGCCTACTGTCAAGGGTACTCCGAAACGTCTCTTCACTATGGCCTTGTCCCGGGGGACCTTTGCTCCGCACTGGGCGCACTCCACGCTCCTGTTTTTTTCGCTCTGCCCTTTTCGCCTGGTTATCCCTGAGCTCATAACGCTTACCTCATGGCCTTCTGCGCCTTACCTAGCACAAGCAGGTCGAGCGGCGTCCCGTTGACCTGGCTCACCTTGTATCTGACCCCGGGGATGTCGCCCATGGACCTGGCCCTAGGCCCGTGGATGCCCTCGATCATCACCTCGTCGTGCTCGTCCACGTAGTTGAGGGCGCCGTCCCCCGGCAGAAAAGCCGTGGCCAGCCTGCCGTTCTTGATGAGCTGCACCCTCACGCATTTCCTGATGGCCGAGTTGGGCTGCTTGGACTCGATACCCACCTTCTGAAGCACAATACCGCGGCCCATAGGGGCCCCCTCTAATGGGTCCTTTTTCTCCATACGTCTTTTGAGCTTGAGCACGTAGTCTTTGCTCTTGTACCGCATCTTCTTGCGGTTCTTACGGAGTTTTCGTGCAGTACACAGTCCATTAGGCACAATTATTACCTCTAGTTGTTCTTCTCAACCAGCATTTTGACAGGCAGAGGCAGTTTGTGGCTCGCCTTGTTTAGCGCATCCTTGGCCACATCTACGTTCCGTCTGTTCACCTCTGCGTACATGACGGTGTCTCTGCGGTCCATCCTAGCTGCCACGGAGACAGGCTTACCGTAGGCCTTCTTCATTCCCTCCTGGAATCGGTCAGCCTGGGCGACATTCAGCCTCTTATGCTCCCTCAGCACATGGTGGGGGTAGGGCACAATCTTGAGCAGGAAGTTATCTCTCTCCAGGGCCCGTTCAAGGTGTCTGAGAGCCGCGACTCTCGCTGCCTCCAGGGCGTTGTGCCTGATCTGCCCCGACCTGGTGTTGACTATCTTGACTTTATGGGTGAAGTCCTCTCCGGTGTTACCCATGGTGAACCTCACTACCTTGGAGCCTGGGACTCCCCCCATGTACTCTTTGCGGGTGTAGGCCATATTTTCCTTATTCCTGTAGTTACTTGGTTTCATTATTCATCAATTATGATAATTTTTAAATTAACCGTCTTATTTTCAACGAAAAACGGCTTTTCACCATATTAATAGTAACGATTTTTATTAAATGTTTCTATTAATATAAAAAATAATATTATTTTTTAAAAATGTCTTGTGTAATAAATGTTGATTTATTAAAAAAAAAATTTTTAGTATAAAAAAGGGTTGATGTCACTACTGTAGCTCTTTTATAGCCTTCTCCAGATGCTTCTCCGAGCGTTTCAAGGTGTCTAACCTTTTCTCAAGCTCGGTCTGCATATCCTTTCTTGCTTTCCGTGCCTTCTCAAGTTGGATCTTCCATGCGTCCTTGGCTTCTTTACTTGACTTTTTGGACTCCTCTTGTATCTCCTTGATGAGACCGGCTCCAGCCTCCTCAAGCTTCTCGTAGTCTTTAATCCACTGGTCTCCGATCTTGCCTAATTCGTCAAGTTTTTTCTGAGCCGCGCCCTGAAACTCACTCCAACGTTCTCTCAAGTCTTTACTCAATTTTTTCACCTCTCTCATGCTTCTTCTCTGGACTCGTCCACCAGGAATGATAGTTTGAGGTCAACTCTGTACTCCTCTATCACTCCATTCCTAACTACAGCCGTCTGGTTGACGACGTCCAGTCCTTTTATGTCTCGTATGGTCTTGCTGGCCTCCTTCAAAGCCGTCTCGACGGCGTCCTGCCAGCTGGCCGGTGAGCTGCCTATGAGCTCAATGATCTTGACGGTGGCCACGTCTAACCCTACTTGGTCACCAACACGGGCACAGGTGAACCGTGCACCACTCGCTCGCTTACACTGCCCAGGACGAGTTCCTCGATGAAGCCGAGGCCTCGGCCGGTGTCGTGGGGGCCTCTGCTGCTCCAGGCGGGTAGGTCGGTGCCGTCCACACATGCCCCGTGGATGAAGCTGGGGGTATGTGGCTGTGTGGCTCTATTCTTGAGGGCCTGGTGACGCATCCATGCTTCGATGATGCGGAAGCCTTCGACGCCTACTCGTTTCTTCATCTGGGTGAAGTGGGCCTCTGTGGGTGTCTCGTCGCGGTAGCTGCAGGCTTCGCGTAGGCTTTTTTCTCTTCTGAGTCGTTTGACGAGGTCTTTGATGTAGGGGATTTGTTCGAGTTGGCGGAGCATGAGGGCTTTGAAGTCCCGCTTGGGGTTGTATTCGACGGGTCTTCCTGGGCCGTCTCTGTGGAGTTTTGTCCAGAGGGTGGGTTGGATCGGGGTTAAATCATGGTTCTCGAATAAGAGCTTGGGAGAACCTACCTTCTTCAACTTTCCTCAAGATGACGTGAGGTAGCTATCCCAATAAGAATAACGAATTATTGAATCCGCCCGCGCGCACGCGCAGAAAAGCGCATTCAATTTCATCCTCAAATATTAAAATTTTTTTCATCCATTTTTAAGCAGGTATGACGATTTATTGTTGATACCTCCAGTTGATAAAATGATGGAAAAATATGTTATCGACGAAGCAACACTCACCAAAGTTCTTGGAAAAAAGAGAGTTGCTTTTATAAGTACTTATCCGCCACGTGAGTGCGGGATAGCCACTTATACCAAGGATCTTGTAGATGCCATCATAAGGCTCCGAGTACTCAGACCTCCAGCTGTTATAGCGATCAACGATAAAGGCGGACATTACAACTATCAGCGTATGGTTAAGTTCCAAATAGAGCAGGAAGACATCGAAACTTACAGAGAGGCAGCCGAATATGTCAATGATTCTGACATCGACGTGGTTCATCTCCAACATGAGTTTGGCCTTTTCGGGGGGGTATGGGGTGAGAATATCATCTCCTTTCTTGAAAGGCTTGAGAAGCCTATCATCACTACATTACACACCTTGTTACCAGAGCCAAACCTAGAATCCAAAAAGATAATGGAAAAAATTATTCAGCGGAGCGATTATGTTATAGTCATAGCTAGAACTGGCATACCTATATTGGAAAACTCTTACAGGCAAGTGTATGATAAAATCCAATGCATTCCTCATGGAGCTCCCAATGTTCCTTTTGTCAACAGTGAAGTTCTTAGGCGACGCCTAGGCCTGAGAAATAGGATCATCCTGTCTACATTTGGATTGATTAACAGAGGAAAGGGAATTGAATATGGCATCCGAAGTCTTCCTCCTATAGTTAAAGATCATCCAGGAATTCTATATCTTATAATAGGTGAAACACATCCAGAAGTAAGAAAATACGAGGGTGAAACCTATAGGAAAGAGTTGGTTGAACTAGTTGATTCCCTCGGACTGGGTAAAAACGTAAGATTTGAGAACCGTTTTCTCCGTAAAAGCGAGTTGATAAGATATCTACAAGCCACAGATGTCTACCTGATTCCATATACCAACAAGGATCAGATAAGCAGTGGAACTCTCGCATACGCATTGAGTACGGGTAAAGCCGTCGTCTCCACCCCTTTCCTACACGCCAAAGAAGTGATATCTGAAGGATGTGCCATGGAATGCAAGTTTAGAGACCCTGAATCTATAACCAATTGCATAAATACACTGCTAAATAACGAGGATATGAAGACAGATTTCGAGGAAAAAGCCTATAGATATAGCCGGAACATGATATGGCCAAACATCGCAATGGAGCACATAAACTTATTCTACAAGGCACTTGGAATCTGAGGGCAATTCTTGAAACCTACTAACTTACCGCTAGATGGACTTAAGGCTTTATCAGATGAAACTGGCATTTTTCAGCACGCCAAATTCTCGACAATTGATTTTAAAGAAGGATACACCACAGACGACAACGCCCGTGCCCTAATCGCAGCTTTGAGGCATCACCGGGTTTACAAGAATCAAAGCGCCCTCAGCCTAGCCAATACATACCTGGCTTTTCTACTCTATATGCAGAGAGAGGATGGACGCTTCCATAATTTTCTAGGATTCGACCGGAGATTCAAAGACGAGGTTGGCACAGAGGACTGCATGGGTCACGCCCTCTGGTCATGTGGATATACATTGAGCTTCGATGCCCCAAAGCAGATGAAAGCAGTTGCGAAGGAGATCTTCGACCGAGGTCTACCACACTCACACAGCTTCACATCACCAAGGGCCAAGGCATTCACGATTCTAGGCCTTCATCATTATCATGAAACATTCCCAGACGATCAAAATGCTCTGAAAAGCATAAAGAGATTCGCGAGAAGTTTGGTGGACCAATATAGAGACGAATCTGATGATGACTGGCGATGGTTCGAGTCCGGTATCACCTATGCAAACTCCAGACTGCCCCAAGGCCTATTCGCTGCATATGAGTCTACCAAGGAACCATCTTATCTTCAGGTTGCCCTGAGTTCGTTGGATTTTCTCATTGAGGTGCAGATGGTTGATGATATCTTCGTTCCTGTTGGGTCTAAGGGTTGGTACTTGAAAAATGGCGAAAAAGCCCTTTTCGACCAGCAGCCCATCGAGGCTTCATGCATGGTCGATGCAGCAACCAAGGCATTTAACATAACGGGCGATGAAAAGTATCGTAGAATTGCGAAGTTGGTTTTTGAATGGTATCATGGCAGGAACATTAAAGGGGTTGACATCTACAACGAGGAGACAAACACCTGTTTTGATGGGATTACTTCGGAGGGTTTGAATCGAAATCAAGGGGGTGAATCGACGATATCGTATTATCTCGCGTATCTAATACTGAAAGAAAAAAACCTCTCGTAAAAACACTAATTACTGCGCGCCAGGATGTTGCTATATTCTGAGAAAAATGGTTTTAATCCCTATCTCATGATTTTAGGGCAATCCCGGGCATCACAGCCACCCCTAATCTCATTGCAGTAACCACCCTTCTCATGCCTGCATAAGCGCCGCAGCCCATCAAAGGAAAGAACCACCAGCCCTGTCCTCGGGTTCAGAATAGCCGACATGGACTTACCGATCAGATTCTTAGGGATGCTGTAGATGTAGACGGGCCTCCCTGGACCCGCCTGGGGCTGTTTATGTCTCTCTAATAGGCTCCGCTCTAATAGTTGGTCGAGGTGCTGTTGGGGTGTTGTGGGTGAAGCCCACTACGGTGAGGATCTGGTGGAAGGTTTGGGGTTTCTGGTCCATTAGAGTCTCGATTATTCTTCTATCAAAGGAGTCCATTTCAATCTGTATGGTGGAAAAGGAGGAATAAAACCATTTTTAACCATTATAGCAACAAGCTGGCGCGCGCGCAAATTGTTTTAAAACCTCCGGAACGGTCAATATTAATCTTAGTTTTATTGTTGCTTATACTTTGAATCATAGGGATCATCAGCCAATACTACGTGTTTACAGGTATGTGCGCGCATAAATATAATATTGCGATAGCCAGTCTTCGCGCACGCGCCTGAAAAACCGAAAAAACTTTTTCTTGTGTTCGTAAGACTGATACACAATCGCGCACGTGGTCTTAATTGTTTAGAGGCGTTTGATGTATGGTTGTTTTAGAAGGGAAGCGTATCGCGATGTTATCGCCTGTTGCTTGGAGGACCCCACCAAGGACTTATGGAGCTTGGGAAACGGTTGTTAGCAATATCACGGAGGGGTTAATAGCTAGAGGTTGGGATATTACTCTTTTTGCTACAGCTGATTCGATAACTACTGCACAATTGTCTGCTACTATCTCAAAAGGTTATGAGGAGGATAGCAGTGTTGATCCTCGTGTTGTCAGCTGTTTGCATATTTCCGAGGTTTTTGAACGCGCAGGCGAGTTTGACCTCATCCACAATCATTTTGATTATCTACCTTTAACATATTCTCGGTTAGTGTCCACACCTGTTTTAACCACAA
Organism: Acidobacteriota bacterium; assembly: GCA_035528695.1. Taxonomy (GTDB): domain Bacteria; phylum Desulfobacterota; class DSM-4660; order Desulfatiglandales; family Desulfatiglandaceae; genus DATKYC01. Next base: position 7,641 of record DATKYC010000011.1, read on the forward strand.
TTCATGGCTTCTCTTCTCCGCAGATAATGCCCGTTTATATCAAGTACAAGGATAGCTATTTCGTTTCTATCAGCGATTCTGACAGAGCTGAGGGATTGAACTATCTTGCAACGATATATAATGGTATCAACCTTTCAGAATTTACTTTCACTGATAATCCTGGTGATGCATTAGTGGCTTATGGACGTATCCATCCAGAGAAAGGCTTTCATCTGGCTATTGAAGTTGCCAAAAAAAGTGGCCGCCGGTTGATCATAGCAGGTTTTGTTCAGGATAAGCGTTATTTTGAGGAAGAGATTGTTCCTCATGTTGATGGGAAAAACATCGTATATCTCGGTGTTGTCAGTAATAAGGAGCGTGATGACCTTCTGAAAAAAGCGTATGCCGTTCTACACCTTAACACCATTCCCGAAAGGTTTGGGCTTGTCATGGCGGAGTCTATGGCAGCTGGTGTACCCGTAATTGCCATGGACCTTGGTTCGTGCCAAGAGGTTATTGCTGATGGGAAAACAGGGTTTTTGGTTAACGATGTGGAAGAGGCTGTGAAGGCTGTCGAGAAGATTCCTGAAATCTCCCGGCAAGCATGTCGTAAGAGGGTGGAAGAAAATTTTTCTTTGGATATCATGGTAGAGAATTATGAAAAGGTATACCATCAAATCTTCCAGTTAGAGGCGTTGAAATCCCCTGTCAGGTGAGCTTAAAAGATATAAATTGATCAACCGATTTTATGGGAATCCGATCCTAACAAAAGAGGATGTCCCATACCCCGTGGCAACAGTTCATAATGCTGCAGTAGTCAAGCATAGTCATAAGTATAGAGGATTTCGATTAACCTTCTGTCTTGGATTACTCCCCCCCGGTTAAGCTTATAGATCTCTAAGAATTACCCCCTTCATGGACTCCTTCAAATCCTACCTGTTCTGCCAAGCCTACAAAGAAGTAGAACGCCTAGGCGACCGCCTAGCCGAAGCCGAACCCCACATAGACTGGGAGAAGTTCAGACCCATCTTGGATGGCCTCTACCTGAACGACGGACCCCAAGGAGGAAGACCCAACACCGACCCCATCACCATGGTCAAGATGCTGGTCCTCCAGGCCTGGTACGGCCTCAGCGACCCCGAGTTGGAGAGGCAGGCCACGACGTCCGCCTCGCCCACCCGAAGGAGGTGAAGGCCCTGGCCAAGAATAAAACCGATAAGATCGACTCAGAGGCGCTGGCCCACCTGCTCCGGGCTGACCTGCTCCCCGAGTCCTACGTCCCGCCCCGGGACACACGGATACTCAGGGACCTTGTCCGCCGTAGGGCGTTCCTGGTGGGGATGCGCACCATGCTCAAGAACAGGGTCCACGCCGACCTCGCGAAGCGTGCATTAAGGCCCGGGAGGCCCCTGTGGAGCAGGGAGGGAAGAGCTCTGCTCCGGGGCCTGGGGCTGGAGGCCGTGGACCAGGTCTTGCCGGTCATGGACTCCCTGGACAGACAGATCGCAAAGATGTCCTGGGATATGAAGCGGATGTGCGGCGAGGCCCCCGGGCCAGGCTTCTCACCACCATCCCTGGCGTGGGCTACTACATTGCGCTGCTGTTGGTGGTCGAGATCGGCGACATGAACCGGTTCCCCGACTCGGAGAGTCTCTGCAGCTACGGGGGCCTCGTGCCCACGGTCTGGCAGAGCGGAGACAGCACCCACCATGGTGGGCATAACCCGAGAGGGGTCGGGGTGGCTCAGGTGGGAGCTGACCCAGGCGGTGCACAGCCACCTGCGGCATGAGACGAATCTCACCCGGTTCTACAGGCGTCTGGCGAGGAAGAAGCCCAACCAGGTGGCCGTGATGGCCACAGCCCGAAAGATGCTGAAGACAGTCTACTGGATGCTCCGGAACAACGAGCCCTTTCACCCTGGGCCGGGTGTGGTGGATCTGGTGGCTGGTCGCAGACGGCCTTGAATCTGAAGCAGTGTATGTGACCCCGTCCTCGTTGCTTGCGGGCTAGACCGCGTAATTTAGATCGGGGGCGTCGTCGGGCAGAGAACCATGGTGCGGCTACGCGTGTTGACCGCGGATAAGAGAATGCCACCTGGATGCCTCGGCGGGGTCAGGAGAAACGTTAAGAAGGGGAATGAAGGAGGAGAAAACGAGGAAGGAGAAACCTCAACATAAGAGCAACACCCTGGCGCGTGTGAGAGAAGCTGATAATTCCCACCTTGGGCATACGCGTGAAATTTGGTATTCGGAGGATTTATTATACATTAATTGAAATTAATAACGGGTTTATAGATGGAAGAGAAAATAAAGGAAGAAACCGCAGAAAAAGAGAGAAAAGAGGCCATAGAACCTGAAGAGGGGAAGGAAGAGCCCACCGAAGAGAGGCCCACCAAAAAGAAGCCGTGGTGGAAGTTCTGGTAGGAGGAAAATAGGCTTCAGGCGAGAGATGGTAATAGTATATGAGCGATGATAAGGGTTCTGAGCTCACTAAGATCGGTAGCCTAGAAAGATATTCCAGGAATGTCGACACCATAGTGAAGGTCGTCTCCAAGAACGAGGCTCGCCCGGTCTCATCTAGGAGAGACCTTTCGACCCACAGGGTGTGCGAGGCCCTAGTGGGAGACGAGACGGGCTGCATAAACCTAGTTCTCTGGGACGGCAACATAGAAAAAATCAACGAGGGTCAGATTCTTGAAATAAAGAATGCCTACATCAAACTCTTCCGAGGGTCGATGCAGCTGAACCTCGGTCGCGAAAGCAGCTACGAGTCCCTTGAGGAGGCACCCTTCGAGGAAGTGAAAATCGAGAACAACCTCTCAGGCAAGATCTAAGAGCGGGACAGTGGCTAGCGCCGCCCATTCAGAAGCAGAAGGAGATACTGAGGGTATACGAATAAGGTGTCTCACCCAGCGATAAAGGAACTGGTTCTAGACGTCCTCAAGCCCCACTCCCCGTCCCTGCCAGAATTCGCTACTTACCTTTGCAATCTTGAATACGTGGATGTTGTGGATATCAGTCTAGTTGAGATGAACGAGCAGACCGATAGCCTCAAGGTGGTTATACATGGCGAAGGCATAGACTTCGATGGGATGAAGGACTATATGGGTAAGTACGGAGCCTCCATCCACAGCGTAGACAACATAATCGTCAAGGTGAAAGAGGAGTAACTCCTTGAAAAATATTTAAAACATCCTTTTTTAACGCCGGCTTAGTTCCAGGCGTGTGTCTTGAAAGAAAATAGAGTTTTAAGTAACCT
>DATKYC010000012.1:0-7741 GCA_035528695.1 Acidobacteriota bacterium
GCGTTTGGCAAATATCCTGAAGGCTACTTTTTCCATAAGAAAATGCCCGGGATCGATAACAGCAATCCCAAGAGATTTGGCCTCCAAGGCATGGTGATGACTCACGTCTCCGGTTATAAGGAGATCAGCTCCTTTCTGTGAGGCAAGAGATGCCAGGCTTCCACCCGACCCACCAACCACAGCTGTCCGATGGATCTGAAGATCCCCCTCACCTACAATCCTCAATCTCTCCGCCCCGAAGATTCTCTTTACCCTCTTGATTACTCCTGAAAATCGACTTCGTTCCGGCAAGTTTCCAATTCTACCTAACCCCGCGCCTTGAGTCTCACCATTTTCCCTTAGAATATCTATGTCTTGTAATCCCAAGAGCTCGGCGAGGATATCGTTTAAGCCCCCCCTTGCCACATCCAAATTGGTATGAGCAGACACCACTGAGATCTCGCCCTTCACGGCTTCAAAAATCACATCCCCAGGGTACAAACTCTGCTCGAGCCTTGAGGCAGGCTTGAATATAAGAGGGTGGTGGGTGAGCAAGAGTTGAGCACACCGCTCGGAGGCACCATGCAAGGCCTCAAGGGTAGGATTGAGGGCAAGAAAAATCCCGGTGATCTCCTGAGAATAGGAGCCGATCTGCAATCCAGGATTGTCCCATGGCTCCGCTAAATGTGTCGGGGCGATCTGCTCTAGGAGGATTATGACATCTTGCAGGGTAGGAATCACCTGGAACCGCGACCTTTTTGCATTCAGCTCAAAATTTAAAGGGCGCACCGTTAAATGGTGCGCCCTTTAGGGGTTGACAACTTACCTTTCGGTAACACGCCTTTGGTATAATTTTTAAGAACACCATGGATGCTTAACCATTGGTGGGCCCACCTGGATTCGAACCAGGGACCTACCGGTTATGAGCCGGTGGCTCTTCCAGCTGAGCTATAGGCCCATACCACTCTCTTTCTATAAATCCTCTGCCACACTAACCTAGAAACCATATCAAGGGCAGACCGGCCTTATTGATAGCGAGTACAATGAGAACTTAACAGGAATTTGTCAAGGAAAATCCTTATTAGCCTAGCCGTCTACATCGCTTCCAGGAAACTTTTGAGCTTCTTGCTCCTGCTTGGATGCCTCAGCTTCCTCAAGGCCTTAGCCTCTATTTGTCTAATACGCTCTCTGGTCACATTAAAGTCACGGCCTACCTCTTCAAGTGTGTGATCAGCCTTTTCCCCAATGCCAAATCTCATCCTGAGGACTTTTTCCTCTCTTGGTGTCAGCGTCATTAGGACCCTTCTCGTCTGCTCGGACAGACCAAAATTGACAACTGCATCCCCAGGAGAAAGAACCTTTTTGTCCTCTATGAAATCTCCAAGATGGCTATCCTCCTCCTCTCCGATCGGAGTTTCAAGAGAAATTGGTTCCTTGGCAATCTTTAGTACCTTTCTGACCTTCTCTAACGGGAATTCCATCTTTTCAGCAATCTCCTCCGGAGTCGGCTCACGACCGTGCTCTTGGACAAGGTAGCGTGAAGTCCTGATGAGCTTGTTAATGGTTTCAATCATATGCACAGGGATGCGTATTGTCCTAGCCTGATCTGCGATGGCTCTTGTGATCGCCTGCCTTATCCACCAGGTTGCATATGTGCTGAATTTGTACCCCCGTTGATATTCGAATTTATCCACCGCCTTCATCAGTCCAATGTTGCCTTCCTGAATAAGATCGAGAAACTGTAGTCCGCGATTGGTGTATTTCTTGGCAATACTCACTACCAATCTCAGATTAGCCTTTATGAGGTCAGATTTAGCGGTTCCTGCCTTTTCTAGATATCCTTCCACCCTGTTTAATGTTGTCTTCAACTGTCGGGGAGTCATGTTAGTCCGTTCTTTGACCTGCTGTATAAACCTTTGAGCATTATCAACCCAGGACTGCATCGCCAGGAGTTCAGCTTTGGTCAAACCGACAGGTTGTATCATTTCATCATCCCTTGCATCCCTCGGTATCTTGGCGATGCACTTTCTCAGATAGGAAATTGGCTTGCCCCCAGTTTCCAACATGCATTCAGCAATGTTCTTTTCCGCCTCCTCAATCTCGGCTAAGAGCTTTTCAAAGCCCTGAACCATCCGTTCCAGATGCCCCTTTTCCAATCTGAATGAACTGACAAGGTCCATAATCTTCGCAATGTCCGCCTTTATTTTGCCCGTAAGCTCTTTCTTCTTCTCAGGAGAGCACTCTTTTAACATCTCTCGCCTTCCGAGGCGGATATCTTGATGAAGCTCCCGAATTTCATCAATCATTTTTAAGAGAGACTCCTTCTTCTCTCCCAGTTGCATGGAATTGCTGTCCTCGTCCTCCAGGTCATTAATCACGTCCTTAAGTTTAATTTGACCCTCCTTCAGCTTTTCTCCAAGATCAATGATGTATTCGATACCCATACAACAATAGAGAAGCGCTTTCAAAGCCTCTTTTTCCCCGCTCTCGATCCTTTTGGCTATCTCTACCTCCCCCTCTCTGGTAAGGAGGGAAATACAACCCATCTCCTTTAGGTACATCTTTACGGGATCAGAAACTCGCGCTGCTGCATCGGAAACCTCCAAGGGGTAACTATCACGGTCTTCTCTCTCTTCCGTTTCCTCCAGCTTTTTCTTGCCTCTCTTGGATTTTTCAATTTCTTCCTTTGAGGCCTCATCTATCACCATAATGTCTAGTTCTTCAAACATGCCCATAATGTCATCGATATCTTCCTCAGAGGAGATTATCTCATCGGGGAGGTCGTCACTCAGTTCTTCATAAGTAATGTACCCTTTATCTTTACCGATATCGATCAAACGCTTCAAACTGGTCATGTCGTCGCTATTCTTATTCGTCATAAAATCCCTCCTGAAGGCTCTACTCAAGCACAGGGTTTTCCCGGTAAATACTGTTTAAGGCTTTACTGGTCTTTGGGCCTTTAATTTTAAAAGTTGGTTCAGGCTTTCGATGTCTCCACTTTCCTTAGCCTTTTGAATAGATGCTGATATTTTTATCTGACGAACCTTCTCCTCCAGTTCAACAACCGCCAATTCAACCATCTGATCGGAGTAAAATGATGGAAGAAGAAGTGCCTCCCTTAAGAGTTTACGGGCATCCTCGTTCTGGAGGTTCTCCAGTAGTTCTTCATGTGAAAATGAACCACCCCGAGGATAGTTCTCAAAAAAAGTTTCTACAATTTCTGTGACTGCTGGTTCGGAAAGAAGGACCTTCCACTCGCAGTTCTTCAGCCTCAAAACGGCCTGGGGAAAATGTATCATCAGGTTTAGCAGATGAAAATCCCGGCCAAATCTCCTCTCAACCTTTGAGACAGCCAAATGCTCCTTCATATCTCGCTCAAAGTTCTTTCTTGATAGAAACTGCCCGGAGGCTCTTAGTTCTGCTAATACCACCTCTTCCCTGACCCCAATCCTTTCTGACAGGCGTTGCACATATAATGAACGCTGGGTACTGCTTCTAAGCTCCGAGATAACCGGAAGGACCTCCTTTAGCACACGAGCCTTTCCCTCTACATCTGAAACTCTTTGTGCCGCCTTTTGTTCGAGAAAAAAATCGAACAGCGGACAAGCCCCATTCAAGAGCTCCAAGAATTGGCTTAGCCCGTAGGAGTTCACAAAACTATCCGGATCATGGCCCTCGGGTAATACTACTGCCCTGGCTGAAAGACCCTCGTTCAAAAAGACAGATAGACTTTTCGAGACGGCTGCCTTACCTGCTTCATCAGAGTCGAATACCATCACCGCCTCATCCGCATATCCCTTAAGCTTTCGGACATACTCACTAGTGAGCGCTGTCCCAAGGGTCGCCACAACCTCACCTAAACCACTCCCTCTCAGAGCCAGGAAATCCATATAGCCTTCCACGATCACAACCCGCTGCTTTTCCCTGATCGTCTGGTAGGTCGCGTGCAAGCCATAGGGAAATTCCCCCTTATGAAATATCGGAGTTTCAGGGGTATTCAGATACTTGGGCAAAGAATCATCCAGCACCCTGCCGCCAAAGCCGACCACCTGCTGTCTCATATTGAAAATCGGGAATATGATTCGTCCCCTAAATCGATCGTAATATCCCCCGCCCTTCTTTGGAATAATCAGGCCGGCCTGAAAAGCCTTTTTCAGGTCAACCCGGTTATGGCTCAAAAACCCTGTCAAACCCTCCCATTCATCAGGGGCGTATCCAATCAAGAATTCCGATACTGTCTTTTTAGGGAGCAACCTGCGCTCTATGTATTCCCTGCCGCGTTTCCCTTTCAGCGAATGGTTCAACGACTGCCGGAAATAGGCCACTGCCTTCTTATTGACCTCAAACAGGGCCTCTCTCAACCCTGCTTTCTCCCTTTCTTCCACAGAGCCAGGCCCTTCCGGAACCGTCACATTATACCTTTCCCCCAGATCCCTTACGGCCTCAAGAAATGTGGCACTGTGGTATTCCATCCAAAAGGCAAAAATGTCGCCCCCTTTTTTACACCCGAAGCAATGAAACATTTGCTTTTCGGGGCTCACCGTGAAAGAGGGGGCCTTTTCTGAATGAAAAGGACAAAGTCCGGTATAGTTTCTTCCCACCTTTCTGAGCTGTACAAACTGACCGATCAGTTCAGTGATATCGGCGGCCCTTTTGATTTCTTCCTTGGCAGACTGATAGGAAACCATCGCGAAACGTTGCTACCCTTGAATTGTTACCTGCTAATACCAACCTTTTTTCGCTACCTGACACACCTCCCTAGTTCTTAGAATATTAGGAGAATTCATCATGGCCCTGGCATGATCCTCCATAGGAGGAGGCCCCCAAATAGGTAAACTATCGGTAAGGGCTGAAAACGAATCGAGTTCGTTGACCCACGAAAGGAGTTTCATCTCTAAAACCAGTCTCAGCTTGTTGTAATTGATTTTTGAGTCACGATATGGTTTGAGGGGTAGACGCTCTGAACTGACCACTGAAAAGGAGGCACAATCATACAAGATATCCATCAGGGAATAGCCCCCAAGAACCCGAAATATACGCTTGATCATGCAGGCTCTATTAAATAGATATGGCTTTTTAACTGAGTAATTTCCTAGCTATTTCGCTTACTTCTTTGCCCTGTGCCTGGCCTGCCATTCTAAACATGGCTACCTTCATGACCTTTCCCAGGTCCTTGGAACTCGTTGCAGACACCTCAGCAATGATCTCCCGGAGAGTCTTTTCGATCTCCTCTGGTGTGAGCTGCTGAGGGAGGTACTCATAGAAAATTCTTATCTCTTCTTCTTCTTTGAGGGCCAGATCCTCACGACCTCCCCTCCTAAATTCCCCGATAGCCTCTTTGCCTTTTCTGATCAGAGATGAAATAACTGCCTGAATTTCCTCTTCCTCTAACTTACGCCCCTTCTCGACCTGCATATTCTTCAGTGAGGACTTAAGCATCCTCAAGCAAGAAACCCGGACGCGATCATTTGCCTTCATAGCATGTTTCAAATCTTCATTAATCTTTTGGTCTAGTGACATGGGTTCAATAAGTCATAAGCACCAAAGTGCTGCTTGAGTTTGAGCAAAAAAACTATTGCCAGAGAACTTGAGAAACTACATGAAAGACAGGTCAAAAATAAACTTTCATTATACTTCCATTGTTTCCATTGTCAACACTTAAATTGACCTAAGACTTTCCTTTGGCTACCTTTATTGCCTCAGCCAGACCAAGACTCCCATCGTAGAGCGCCCTACCCGTTATCATTCCAATGACACCGTCATCTGCAAGAGTCAAAATCTTAGCAACGTCTGAGAGTCCGGCAATACCTCCCGAAGCAATGACGGGGATCTGAACAGCCCTTGCAAGAGCTCTTGTTGCATCAACATTAGGGCCAGTTCTCATTCCATCTCTGTAAATGTCAGTATAAATGATTGCCGCTACAGCGCTACCCTCAAACCTTTTTGCGAGTTCCTCAGGACTTACACCGGTTTCCTCCGTCCATCCCTCGACTGCCACTCGATCCTCTCTCGCATCAATTCCCAGAATAATCTTACCTGGAAATATCTCGCATACCAGCATGGCAAATTCAGGATCCTTATGGGCGGCTGTGCCTAAAATCACGTAACTGAGCCCCAGGTCAAGGTACGACTCTATGCTGGCCATATCCCTCACCCCACCCCCTAGCTGCACAGGGATCGAAACCGCACTCACAATCCTACTAATGACATCTTTGTTAACCGGTCTCCCCTTCGATGCGCCATCAAGATCTACTATGTGAAGTCTCTCGGCACCCTGCTCAAACCATCTCACAGCCATCTCTTCAGGCACCTCAGAAAACACGGTCTCATCGCTCATCCGACCCTGTTTGAGCCTCACACACCGACCACCCTTAATATCAATAGCTGGAATGACTATCAACTTCCGAGCTCCCGCTCTCCTTTGGCCCCGGCGATATTTCCGAGAGGAGTTTCTGCAACCCTACGGTTGCCAGCTTCTCGACGGTCATCCACCGCCCTCTACCTTTTACAAAGGTGGCTACGTCCAAAAGATTCTCTGATAGCGATTGCTGAGTCTTATCAAATTTACCTTTCCACAGCACGGTGCCATCTGCCGGCCTAATAAGATGGATGTCAAAGGCAACGGAAGCGGCACGATTGACTCCATAATCATTGCCTTCTCTTTCCCGCCACCGGTATATAAAGCCTGCCAGCACAGCGTCAGCCTGAAACGCCTTTCCCACTTCCTTAAGGACCTTTATAGGACCCATTCCCACATTCAGGTCCGAATATACGATACTTGAAAAAACACCCTTGGCTTGACCGGGAGACACAAGTTCATACCTACTCTCAGCCACCAGCCGGTCAAACAAAATGTCTGTCATTCTCTGAACCACCTCATGGGACACGGGTTCAGCCATGAAAACGGCACCTGATAAAGGATCACGGACTACCCCAGGCTCCTCTCCTTGAGACATGGCGGATTGGAACCCTACAACCACAACCTTATTAATCCTATAGGAAGAAGCGGGCTTTTCAGAAAAATAGTTGGTTCGAAAATGGCAACCCCCGTTTATGACGAGGCTTACCAATACCAGGCAGCACATAGTAGACAGATAATTTATCGAGACCTTTTGATACATGAGAGCCCCTATGTCTTACAGAAGGCCCTTTGTGGAGGGCACATCCCCGTTCAGGCGGGTCTCAAAACCGCTGGCCTGATCAAGCGCCCTAGCAAATGCCTTAAAAATTGCCTCTGATATATGGTGGGGGTCCTCCCCTGCAAGGACATCCACATGCACTGTGATGCCAGCATTGGTCACCACCGCACGAAAAAACTCCTTGATCAACCCCACATCGAATGTTCCCGTAGTTCTCTTTTTCAGGGACACCCTGTAACACAGGATAGGCCTATTTGAGATATCCATAACGACCCTGGCTAGGGCCTCATCCATGGGAACACTAGCGTCGCCGTAACGCCTGATACCGCTCTTATCACCGAGGCTTTCCCTCAAGGCAAGCCCCAAACAGATGCCCAGATCCTCAACGGTGTGATGGTCATCTATTTCCCTGTCGCCTTTAGCGCTTAATTCCATATCCAGAAAACCATGAGCCGCCATAAGGCTTAACATGTGGTCCATAAATGGAATTCCGGTTGCAATCCGGGAACGACCACTTCCGTCAAGATCGAGAGTAAGATGGATCTCTGTCTCCTTCGTTTTCCTGTCTATTTTTGCCTGTCGCGCCATAAAACATTACCTGGATTAGAGGTTCGCCCCTGTCT
>DATKYC010000013.1:0-2280 GCA_035528695.1 Acidobacteriota bacterium
TGCCTCAAGATCATCTCCGAACCAAAATCTGAAAGGGCCAGTGCCATCCCAATGCCTGAATCTTGCCGGCAGAACGCCTCTACTATCAAGACGTTTTCAAAGAGACCAAGTTCCTGCCCACCATATTCCTCAGGCACGTGCACACCGACGAATCCAAGTTCGGCGGCCTTTTTCCAGATAACAGAAGGAAATTGCTGTTTTTCGTCGTATTCAAGGGCGGCATCTGGATCGAATTCGCCTTTGGCAAACTCTTTGGCCGCCTTTTGGATATCTATCTGCTCCCTAGTGAGGCTAAAATCCATCTATTCACCTCCGATTCCATCATTCTCTTTGTCTATAGTATTGCCCCCTACTACCTTTATATCTACAGTATGGCTGTTTCCTTCACTGTCATAAAAAATAATCTGCTGAGCCGCCTTCCATTTGTTCTCATCCATCGTGCAGTAAAAGGCTATGGTCTGGCCTGGTGGGATGCACTGTTCTCCATGGGGCATTAAGGTATCAATGCGGCGCAATCCGGATGCATCTCTCAGATCAAAATAACTCGGGACTACTACGGCGCAATCACCGTGGTTCGTGACATGTATCTCAAGATTCTGGTCGAATGCCCTCAAACCGCAGCAAGTCTTGAAGGCAAATATATCCTCCACCGATGAATTCATGATCGGCAGAATTTCCAGCATGGTGTCGTATCATTCCCTCTCAGAAATATTCGCCAAGACCTCTACCGGTCTTCAATTCTTATACTTACCGACAATCCCAATGCTACATATGTTCATAGGAGGAAAACCTCCCAGATTATGGGTAATGCCGTACCTGGGATTTTCCAGTTGCCGTTCCCCGGCCCGTCCATTTAGCTGCAGGTACATCTCGTAGAGCATCCGCAAACCGGATGCACCAATAGGATGTCCAAAGCATTTCAGCCCGCCGTCAACCTGACATGGTATTTTCCCGTCCCTGTTGTAGAACCCTTCAAGGACGTCCTTCCAGCCCTGGCCCGGTTCAGATATGTGCATATCCTCGTAAGTGACTAACTCTGTGATGGAAAAGCAGTCATGGAGTTCCATCATGCTGATCTCTTCGCGGGGATTCGTGATGCCCGCCTCCTGATAGGCCCTGGTGCTGCATCGTTCCGTAGTCATAAAGTGGTCTACGTCCCATTCATTGAAGAACATTTCCTCGCCGTTACTGAGGGACAGCTGAAGCGCCTTAACCGTGACCGGGTTCTTTATGCCCATATCCTTGGCCTTCTCCACTGTTGTCACAATAGCGCACGCAGATCCGTCGCTTACCCCGCAGCAATCGAAAAGTCCCAGGGGATGTGCAATGATCGGAGCAGCCATGACCTGTTCGATGGTTACTCGCTTCCTTAGATGTGCCTTGGGATTGAGTGCGCCATTTTCGTGACTCTTGACCGAAACCTGGGCCATGGCACGTTTGAGTTCCTGCTCCGGAATACGGTACTTAGCCGCGTACGCAGTTGCAAGCTGGGCAAACCCACCAGGTGCTGTCAAATTGGGGTTCCACAGCCACATGAGGGACCCGACGTTGGAGCCCACCATGCTGGGAAGTCCACCAAAGCCTGTATCCTTAAGCTTTTCCACACCCAATGCGAGGCAGATTTCATAGGCCCCCGAAGCCACCGCATACACCGCTCCGCGAAACGCCTCTGTCCCGCTGGCACAGTAGTTTTCGGTCCTGGTGACCGGAATAAAAGGGAGCCGCAAGATCATGGAGAGCGGCAATGCGCTCTTGCCCACATTGATCTCATCATAACAGTTGCTCAGCCAGGCTGCCTGGATCTCTTTCCGATCAATCCGGGCATCCTCCAGGCACTCAATGAATGCTTCCACCATAAGCTCTTCAGCGCCCACATCCCATCGCTCTCCGAACCGGGTGCAACCCATCCCAATGATTGCCACTTTGTCTTTGATTCCGGTGGCCATACTATCCCTCCTCTAGAATTTGAACAGCTTCTCAATGAGCTGGGACTTCATCAGATCTCCCTCGATCCTCAGCTTGCCTGAGGTGAAGGCCTTCATCGCATTCAGCTCACCCTTTATCAACATCACAAAATCCTTGTCAGCCATCTTGATGGTCGTCGTGGCACCCGTGTGCGTTCCCTCAGCTACCTCACAGATTCCATCCTTCACAGTCACGTACCAGCTTCCAGCTTCCCCACCAGAAATGTCGAACTGAAATACCACCTCCACTCCAACAGCCTTGTCCGCTTGAAATGCATCAGGAATCCCCTCAAAGATACCCTTCACCGTCAGCTCA
>DATKYC010000014.1:0-2384 GCA_035528695.1 Acidobacteriota bacterium
CAAATAGAATCCGGTGAACCGTGACATCCTGTGGGTGTGATCTCACATACCTCTCAAAGTGTTTCAAACTTGGACTCAAATTGCCCGCTTCATATTCAAGGATACCCAGGTTGTATATCACCGTTTCGTTCCGGGGCTCTATGGAAATGATCTTCCTATATATATCCTTTAACTCCCGACTCTTTCCCTGTTTTTCCAGGAGCTGGGCCATGACCAGCAGGGCATCAAGTAGATCTGGCTTTTCCTTTAGGATTTCTGAAAGGTAGTGCTCGGCTTTCTTGAGATCTTTCTTGTTGATTAGCCTCTTGGCAAGCTTGAGCCGGTTTTCCACGTCTTTAGATTTTAGCGCTACGGCGTTGCCGAGATAGAAATCCGCCTTTTCCACCTGATTGGTTTTCTCATAGAGATAAGAAAGATTATAGTGAAGATTGGCGTCCTTTTGCTCCAACTTAACCGCCTTGAGATAATAAGAGATAGCATTTTTGTTTTGCCCTCTTTCCGTGTAAAGATACCCAAGACGCTTGTAGATCTCTAGCCTCTCCCCCTCTTGCACTAAACTCAAAAGGGCTTCGTATTGCTCAATCGCCTCCTTTTTTTTCCCTATCTCATCCGAGGTCTCTGCAAGGCGGGTCCTTGCGCTTATGTCACTCGGGTCCAGCTTGACGAGCCTATTGAGAACCGCGAGGAGACCATCGTTGCTCCGCATGGCAGTGTACACTTCCAGAAGTTCGATCAGGGTCTCCCGGTCGAGTTTTTTCTTGACCCTATCTTCCAGCATTGCGGCAGCCTTTTCCCATTGCTTGAGGGATTTGTATTCGTTTAGGAGTCTTTGCCAGATACGCTTATCCTCTGGCAAGAGCTGGAGGGCACGTTCCAGGAGAACTAATCGTTGATCACCCTTGATGGTTCTGTCGGCCTTAGCCAACCAGTCTTCTGTATATGGCTGGATCTCCCACTCCGTATGTCCCAACTCCTGATTGCGGTACTTTACATGGACCCGGAATCTATGGTGATCAAATACCTGTTGGTGGGGTAACAGAGTCGAGATGCTTATTTCTTCATATCGGAGAGAGTTAACATCGAAGCCCACGGCCGAGATACGGACGCCAAGGTTAAGGGGGACATTCGTGGAGATTTTTAATATCTTGACTTTGTCCCCCGGGTGGAGAGGAAGCGTCTCCCCTGAACGGATCTTTTTGGGCTCCTGATTTATGCTGACCAGGATGCAGTTGAACCGGGGGGTGAAGGGGATATAAATACCGCGCCAAAGGAACCAGCCTGAGGCAAATGCAGCGATAATCAGCAGGCTTACCACCCAAAAGGCGGGGCGACGGACAAGGCGGTTTTTCTTTCTCTTTTTCAGCAATCAGCAGCCACTCACTTGGATAGGCCCTTTTTATTTTTTCCCTTCTTGGCGAAGGTGCCTTCAAAAATCAGCAGGACCGGGCTTGCTACGAAGATGGAAGAGTAAGTTCCCACAATGATTCCGACTATTAGTGCAAATGCGAAGTCATGGATCACACCGCCACCCAAGAGAAAAAGGGCCAGGATAACCATGAGCGTAGTGCTGGATGTGAGAATGGTACGACTCAGCGTCTCGTTGATGCTGGTGTTCATAATCTCTTCGAAGGGTCGTCTCCGGAAGCGCCTTAGGTTTTCCCGGATTCTATCGAAAACGATAATGGTATCATTAAGGGAGTATCCCACGATTGTGAGAAAAGCGGCAATGATCGAGAGGGATATCTCCCTGTCTGTCAGGGCAAATGCCCCAACCGTAATGATCACATCATGAATAAGTGCAATAACTGCCCCCAAGGCATATTTCAATTTCAGGAGCCAGCAGAGACCGAGAGTTATAATCATAGCAAAGAAGATGAGCCAGGTGACACCCATACCAAAGCTGGAGGAGATGTAGACGACAAAGCCGAGAGACAAGGCCATCACAATACTCATTAACCACTTGAGCTCGAATCGGCCTGAGATATAAATAGCAATGAATAAGATGGCCCAAAAAATGGCGAATAAGGCCTTCTGCCTTAGATCTTTCCCTACTTTGGGGCCAACCATTTCTATCCGCCTCATTTCCACACCTTGACCAAATGCAGAACGAAGGGCGTGTTCCACCTTATCACTTAATCCTCTTAACTCAATGTCTGTCTTTCTTACCCGGATCATGTACTCAAACAGCTTTTCCTCCCCAAATTCCTGGATGATGCTGTCCTGAAGCTGCACGGATTCAAGGGCAGATTTGAGTTCGGATGGGGTTTGTTTTTTGTCCAATTTGACCTGAATTAAAACCCCGCCAGAGAAGTCTACACCGTAGTTTGGACCACCTCTCCACATAAGCATAACTATTGCTACAATAATCATCATTCCAGAAAACA
>DATKYC010000015.1:0-3727 GCA_035528695.1 Acidobacteriota bacterium
TGATGCCTCCCCCCTCCCTGTTCCCCTCGCATTGGCTCGGGGCCAGGGGGTCCCCCATTGCGTAACTTCTTGAAATGACGAAGGCCTCCCGCCGGTCACTCCGGAAAAGGACCCATGAACCGACTCTGTAAAATTGAAAAGAGCTAAAGTGTTAAGCTTTTTCGAAATTATTATATCCAGATTTCGATCTTGAAAAAGCGGAAGAAAAGGAAGAACAAGGTAATCGCCAGCGTCCATTTCAGGACTCTCTCACTGAACAGCCTCTGAAGGCGACTGCCAAGCATTCCCCCAACAAACCCGCCGATGATGATAGAAACTGCAATCCAGAGATCCGGGAGATAACCGTTTATAAGGTACCCAAGAAAGGCGCCTACACTGCTGAAAGACGTACCGATGAGGGAAATGGGGACTGCCACATACATGGGGAGCGCGCCGAGCGTGGTCATGGCAGGAACCAATAAAAAACCACCCCCGATTCCGAATGACCTGGAGACTATTCCGATGCCGAGCCCGAGAAGACCAAAGAGAAGGGGGTTGATGGTGAAATCTTCACCCCAGAATTTGAATCTATAATCGGTAAGTCCAGTCTTGACAGGCTCAATCTTGCCCATTTCAGCCGAACGCCCTTCAGCCTTCGCTTTCGCAACCTCATCATTAAATTTTTTTGCCATGCCCTTGATGCTCTTCCTCTTTTCCATTACCTTTGGGGTAAGCTCATAGAGGGTCCTAATACCCATGAGCACCACCAAAATGGCTAGCCATTCCTTATAGGTTTGTAAGGGCAGGTATTGAGTTGCATATTTCCCCAACCATATGGAGCCGATGAAAATTCCGACACCAAAGGAAATGCCTACAGGCCACGCAACGCGCCGTTCAACAACCGCATAGCGGTAAAATGAACCAAGTGGAGAGAACAAGGTCAAAGCCATATTTGAGGGGCGAAGTACGTTGGCGGCGTTAATGCCGACAGGTCCCGCAGTCTGGATAATTATTACCTGGAATGCTGCCATAAGCATTCCGCCTGCAGCCCCGATCATGGAGAAGTACGCACCAACAATAATGGCACCGATGATAATCCACAACGGGTTAAGGTAACGGTAACCCATCGTGAGCCAAAAGCCTTTGGCCTTTATGGTGTACGTTCCGCTTTTGGCACCGTTTACAGACACATCAAATTTCGTATCGGGCGGCGTGTGACGGTAAGTCCTAAAGGATGCCTTGAACTTCCCTGTCCTCTTGTCCAAACTGACCGTGGTGCCTTTGTCCCAGTAATTCCCTGTCTGGGCGTAATCTCCAAGAACACTTCGTGCAAAGATTACCACCTGGCCTTTCTGGGTCTTTTCCTTAGTGATGGTATTGATACCATACACACTTTCGTGTGCGAACTTAAAGAAACTCCACCCTTGCTCCGTCTTTATGGGACCGAGCATTGTTTTCGCCTCAGCATCAAGCTCTTGGAACTTTGACAACTTAAACATGGTGGTCTTGTAAATCCCCTTGATAAAGGAGGGCCCGCCGAATCTCTTTTCAGATTCTTTTCCAAACTTATGCGGAACGTTGGTGAGCATATAGTAGAGCGCAGGTATGCGTGTATCCTCGCTAAATCCACTTTTCTTTTCTTCCTTTTTTAGCCTTTTTGTCTCATGAATACCCTTTGTGTCTTTGGGCGCAAAGGTATTTTGTGAGGCAATCGCAATGTAAAGGTCTTGACCGGGCGCAATGGTACCCTCTATTGCTACAGTATCTCCAGCCTTGTATTCGGTTGCTGACAGTGTGGCTGACGCGGAACCAATGTGAGGAAGTGCAATGATAATGACAATCGCAATGATCACTACTACACTTAATAACGGCAATATCTTTCTCATTTTTTCCTCCTTTCTTAAATACGGGTGATGTTTTACGTTATCGGCAAAGCCACGTCCTTCCCCGCATGACCGGTTACACATATGGGCGGCAATTTTTTGTAAGAAGTGCCTTCCAATCAAGTTGAGCGCAGAGACGATACCAGTTCGCTATCTCAAAGGACCGATTGAAGAGTGATCTGTTTCTTAAGGCCTAAAGTCAATGTTTGGAGGTAAAGAGCCTCATGTGATTCGAAAAAAGCTCTTTTAGGTACTGGAAAGCAGAATGATGTAGCTTAACTCATTCTTGTGTCACGCATCAAGCAAAAATTGTGGCTCAACCACTCGTTACTTACGCCAGTATTCAGGGGTGAGCAAGACAATCACCGTATATATTTCGAGACGGCCCAGGAGCATGCACAAAACTAAAACCCACTTTCCGACGAAGGGGATGTCCAGGTAGTTCTTGACTGGCCCTACAATCCCCAGCCCGGGGCCTATGTTTCCAATTGAGGCTGCCACGGACGAAAGGGCAGAGATCATGTCAAGTCCCAGCGAGGCCATAACTAGGGCGGCTACAATAAAGAGGCCGAGATATAGGATGAAAAAACCCCAGATGCTACTGAGGATATCAGAGGGGACGGCCCTACCTCCGAGTTTGACTGTGGAGACTGCGTGTGGATGTATGATCCGAAAGATTTCCTGATACCCATGTCTCATGAGGAGCATTATGCGCATGGTTTTCATGCCACCTCCAGTAGAGCCGGCCATTGCACCGAGGAACATGCAGATAAGCAAGATAAGGCGAGACAAGGCAGGCCATTGCTCGTAATCTGCAGTCACAAAACCGGTGGTGGTAATGATGGAACTCACCTGGAATGCGGCGTGGCGGAAGGCGTTGGCGAGAGAACTGTATACGGGTCCATATATGCTCGCAGTGACAATCAGAGTGAATGATAGTACCAAGATGAGGAATGCCCTGCACTCAGGGTCTTTGCCAAAGATCTTGACGTCTCCGTTGAGCAATCTGTAATGAAGCGAAAAGTTGATTCCAGCAAGGAGCATAAATACGATGAACACGCTGTGAAAGTATGGATTGTCAAAGTGAGCAATGCTGGCATTCTTTGTTGAGAAGCCGCCGGTTGGCATCGTACAGAAGGCCTGACAAAAGGCATCAAAAAGAGACATGCCGCCCAAACCGAGTAAAGCAACCTCCAATAAAGTGATAAGCAGATAGACTTTCCAGAGTGTTTTGGCTGTCTCGGATATCCTTGGCTTGAGCTTGTCCACAACAGGGCTGGGGATCTCAGCCCTGTAAAGCTGCATGCCACCGACACCCAGAAGTGGGAGGATGGCAATGGAAAAAACGATAATTCCCATTCCGCCGAACCACTGGGTCAGACTTCTCCAGAGTAGAATACCCTCCGGAAGGCTCTCAATGTCAGTGAATATAGTTGCACCGGTGGTAGTAAAGCCCGATATGGATTCAAAGTAGGCATTGGTAAAACTAGGGATAGCGCCCGAGAGGAGGTAAGGGAGTGTCCCGAATAATCCGGCCGTGATCCAGCCAAATGTGACAACAGCAACCCCGTCACGGTGACTAAGCTGGTTAGCCTTCTGGTTTCTTGTCAAGATGAAGAGTATGAAGCCAATTGAAGAGGTGATGAGCAGAGAGATCAGTAATGCCATGGTACTGGTATCGTCATAAATGACAGATACCAGCAGAGGTGCAGCCATGGAAATACCCAGAAAAGTAGTCAGTATCCCAATAAGCCGCGCGATGACTTTGACGTGCATTAGAAGTATTCTATCTTTACGGTGAGCAGCTTTTCCAGTTTGGGAATAACCTGTTGAAGGGCAAAGATGATAAGATGATCTCCTGGCAT
>DATKYC010000016.1:0-8823 GCA_035528695.1 Acidobacteriota bacterium
AAGATTGCCTTTCTGGTTGGGCATGGAATCATGCAACAAAGATACGGCTACCAGTCAATGGAGGCCCTCCTCAACCTGTCACTGATGACCGGAAGTTTGGGTTCCGAAGCTGGGGGGTTTTATTTCCTGTCAAGAGAGAACAATCAGTTGGGGGCGTGGGATATGGGGGCTGTGCCGGAATCACTCCCAGGCCGGCAGTCCTTGCGCAATGATTCGGCCCGGAGCCTGTGGGAGCAGATCTGGGGAGTAAAAATATCTCCCGATCAGGGGATGAATGTGTTTCGCATGGTGGAGGAAGCTGAAAAAGGCAATCTGAAAGGTCTTTACATTATGGGAGAAAACCCCCTTCGTAGCCTGCCTCAAAGTGAACGGGTTCGCAAGGCATTGGACAAGTTAGACTTTCTGGGGGTCCAGGATATACTTGAGAATGAGACCACCCAGATCGCCGATGCAGTGTTGCCCGGGGCTGCATTCAGCGAAAAGGCCGGTTCTTTCACAAACATGGAAGGAAGGATACAGTTCTTTGCTCCTGTAGTATCCCCCCCGGGAAATGCCAAGGCTGACTGGGAAATCCTCGACGCATTGGCTACAGAAATGGGTGCTTCTCGCGCTTACGGTTCACTGGAGAACATACGTGCGGAAATTGCCGAGTATTTACCCATGTATGCGGAGCTCGAGGGGCATCGAGACGTGAGGTGGATCAGAGAGACGGCAGGAGAAGGAGACATGATCCATTTCTCGCGGGTGGTATCGACGGTGAAGGAAGAGGCGACTGATGACTATAGCTTCACTGCAATTCTGGGATCTCAGCGATATCATCTGGGGAGCGGCACGAGGAGCAGCCTTTCGGATCGAATCCGCGACTTTGGTGTCAAGGGGGAGATCGAGATATCCCATGAAGACGGTGCCAAATTGGGAGTACAGGACGGTGATATGGTCCGGGTCCAATCCCGCTGCGGATCTGTCACGCGAGAGGTGAGGTTGGAAAAAGGTTTAAGGCCAGGAATGATCTTTGTGCCAACTGCCTTTGATGGAAATAATGCCAGGGACCTGATCGGGTTATCCCCTCCGGGAGAGGCCGATTCTCCTGGCTTGAAGACGTGCCAAGTGGTTCTTGAAAAACTGTAGGGCCTCAAAGGTCCTCTCATTAGCGAACTATTAGAAGAGGGAAGGCTCAAATGAAGCCAAAAGAGATCGACTGGGGCAGAATGTCATCACTCATCGAGAGGCACAAGGATGAAAAATGGGGACTTATCCCCTTATTACAGGATGTTCAGGAGACGTTTGGCTATATCCCACCTGAATCCATTGGACCTATTGCTGATGCGCTTAACATGTTTCACACACAGGTACAAGGGGTTATCACCTTCTACGCCGGATTCACTTTAAAGCCTAAGGGCAAGTATGTCCTCAGGGTATGTCGTGGTACCGCATGCCACGTGAAAGGGAGCCGAAGCATCCTGAGGCTGATGAAAAAGGAGGTAGGGCTTGATGAGGGCGAGACTAGCCCTGATTACCGGTTTACCCTGGAGACTGTCGCCTGTCTCGGCGCCTGCTTCTTGGCCCCCACCATGATGGTCAATCGAACATATTTCGGTAGACTCTCTCCAACCAAGGTCACGAGCGTACTCGGCCAGTATAAGAAAGAAAAGGGGGAAGATTAATCGGCATGGACAAGCTCTCATCCGTCGGACAACTCGAATGGTTGCGCAATAAAATCTTGGCCCGGAAGGGAGAGGCCAAATACGTGGTCCAGGTGTGCATGACTGGTTGCCGGGCTTACGGGGCGGCCGAAGTGAAGGAGGCCCTTGAGCAAGAAGTGAGACAACAGGGTCTCTCCGGGCAGGTAGAAATACGCTCTACCGGATGTCACGGATTTTGTGCGAAGGCCCCTGTTATTGCTATTGAACCGATGGGGATTCAATACCAGGAAGTGGATCCCGAAGATGCGGCGGGGATTGTGGCACTCACCCTGAAGAATGATCGACTAATTGAGCACCTCGCCTATAGGGACCCCGTGACAAGAAAACCGGTTTTCTATCGTGCACAGATCCCTTTTTACATGAAGCAGGAGAGGAGGGTCCTGTCCAACTGCGGGAGGATTGATCCCACGAACATCGAGCATTACATTGCCGCAGGGGGGTACCAGGGTGTAGTAAAAGCGCTCTCAAAGATGACACCGGAGCTGGTGATCGAGGAGGTTACCGCAGCTAAATTGAGGGGCCGAGGAGGGGCTGGTTTCCCCACAGGTCTCAAATGGAGCTTTGCTCGTAAAGCTGAAGGCCGTCCCAAGTACATTATATGCAATGCGGATGAGGGAGACCCTGGCGCGTTTATGGATAGGGCGATTCTGGAGGGTGACCCCCACGCGGTGCTAGAGGGCATGCTCATCGGGGCCTATGCCATGGGGGCTGAGTATGGATATATCTACGTCCGAGAGGAATATCCAATTGCGGTAGAACACCTTAAACTGGCATTGGCACAGATGAGGGAGCTTGGGCTTCTTGGGGAAAATATACTTGGAACAGGCTTTAATCTTGACCTAACCCTCAAAATGGGGGCGGGCGCCTTTGTGTGTGGCGAGGAAACGGCCCTCATGGCCTCAATCGAAGGAAAGCGAGGCATGCCGAGGGCTCGGCCACCTTTTCCCGCGCAGGCAGGGCTCGACGGAAAACCCACCAACATCAACAATGTGGAGACGTGGGCCAATGTGCCTCTGATTATAAAAAATGGTGCAGAGTGGTACGGGCAGGTGGGCACGGAGAATAGCCGTGGCACAAAGATCTTTTCTCTGGCCGGAAAGGTCAACAATACTGGGCTCGTAGAGGTGCCCATTGGTGTAACTGTAAAGGATGTGGTCTTTGATATTGGGGGCGGTATCCCCAAGGGGCGGCAGTTCAAGGCGGTTCAGATGGGCGGACCCTCAGGGGGGTGTGTGTCTACGCAATATCTCAATCTCCCAATTGATTATGACACCTTACAGCGAATAGGCGCTATCATGGGCTCGGGTGGTATGGTGGTGATGGATGAAAATAACTGCATGGTGGAGATCGCCCGCTTCTTCCTGAGTTTTACCCAGTCGGAGTCTTGCGGAAAATGCGCACCCTGTCGCCTGGGCACCACACAGCTGCTGGAGATACTGACGAGGATTACGAGGGGTGAGGGCCAGCTCAAGGACATTGAAACCATTAAGGATCTGGGGGAGACGATTACCGAGTCATCACTCTGCGGGCTTGGCCAGACCTGTGCAAAGCCCGCGCTTTCCACCATAAAATATTTTCTGAAAGAATATGAGGATCATATCTTAGAGCACCGTTGCGCGGGAGCGACATGCGATACCATGGTTATCTCTGCATGCCAGCATGCCTGCCCTGCAGGGATTGATGTGCCAAACTATGTGGCGGCCATTGCAGCCGGAAATTACGATCAAGCGGTAGAGATCATCAGGGAAAGAAATCCGTTTCCTGCGGTATGTGGGCGCATTTGCATCCATCCCTGCGAGTTCAAATGTCGCCGTGGCGAATTGGACGAGCCTGTGGCAATAAGGTCACTCAAGCGGTTTGCGTCTGACTGGTATTTTGCCCGTGCCGGGCGTGCTAAAAAACCCTTTCCTGTCACGAACGAGCAAAAGGTCGCTGTTGTGGGGGCAGGGCCAGCAGGGCTCACTTGTGGGTATTTCCTCGCAAAAATGGGCTACAAGGTAACGGTGTTTGAGGCACAAGTGGTGGCTGGGGGTATGCTGGGAATTACCGTTCCAGAGTTTCGTCTTCCACGTGAGGTGATCGAGAAAGAGGTAGAGTACATCGAAAGCTGCGGGGTTGAAATCCGCTACAACTCGCCTATTGACGCAAGGCACACCGTCAATGATCTCGTGGAGGAAGGATATGATGCAGTATTCATTGCCGCGGGTGCACAGGCAAGCAAACGTATTGGGATCCCTGGCGAAGAGGAGGATCTTGAGGGGCTCTACTACGGGCTTAGCTTTTTGAGTGATATCAAGAGGGGCACAAAAATCAGCCTGAAAGGAAAGACAGTGGTTATTGGAGGGGGTAACGTTGCCGTCGACGTGGCCAGGACCTCCTTAAGAGTCGGGGCGAGCGATGTCCAGATATTCTGCCTGGAGCCCAGAGACGAAATGCCGGCGTGGGAAAAAGAAATCGGCGAGGCAATTGAAGAAGGAATCGTCATCAATGCCTCGTGGGGTCCCCAAAGGATCATACATGATAAAACCAAGGTGACCGGAATAGAGTTTGTCCGTTGTGTCTCCGTGTTTGACGACGAGGGGCGTTTCAATCCAAAATTCGACGAGTCATCCACTCAAACCGTCGCGGCAGATAATGTAATTGTCTCCATTGGGCAGGCGCCGGACATTTCCTTTCTATCCAAAGATAGCCAGTTGGAAAGGGCCTTGTGGGGGGCACTGGTAGTTGAAGAAAATACCCTATCCACAAACGTTCCCGGCATCTTTGCAGGAGGTGATTTTACCACCGGCCCCACCTTTGTCATCCGAGCCATAGCTTCGGGCAGGAGAGCAGCTATCGCCATTGACAAGTACCTTCAGGGTGATAAAGGGCGTGTGGAGATCGTGGATGAGAAGACGGCCATGAAACAGGACTTAGGCCTTGCGCTCGAAGAGGAGACTACTGAGGAGAAGCCAAGGGTTTTGATCGACCTTGAGAGCCCAGAGGAAAGGGTGCGGGATTTCCGTGAGGTGGAGAGGGGATTTACCGAAGACCAGGCACGTCTGGAGTCGGTGAGGTGCCTTAGATGCGATCTGGAGAGGGAGAAGAGATAAAATGATTAGGTCCATTACACAGCAAAAGCCAGAAGAGGAGGTTGATCAGCTCCTGGAGGGTTTGGGAAGGATTTTTATCATCGGTTGTGGGACGTGTGTCACACTCACCCACACTGGTGGAGAACCTGAAGTGGCGGCAATGAAGCAAGGGATGTCCGCTAAAGGAAAGCTGATCACCGGGCATGTGGTTCTGCCTGTGGCGTGTGATAACATGACCAAAGAGGCGTTGCAGGACTACGGCCAGCAGATTGATCAGTCCGACGTCTTGCTGATCATGACCTGTGCCTTTGGTGTACAAACCATTGCCAGGCAGTTTAAGAAAATGGTGGTGCCAGCCCTGGATACCTTGTTTGTCGGTAAGGAGACCGCCCTGGGCCAGTTCGATGAGGTATGCACCCAATGCGGTGCCTGCATCTTGGGTGAAACCGGCGGTATCTGTCCGGTTACCTCCTGCCATAAGGGGCTTGTCAACGGGCCCTGTGGGGGCACGAATAATGGCAAGTGTGAGATAGATGAGGCAAAGGATTGCGCGTGGACGCTCATATATGACCGGTTAAAAGAACTGGACCGTCTGGATAGCATGAGAAAATACCAGAGACCGCGGAATCACCAGGGAGAGCCGAGTCCAGGAAAATATAGGATACTTTAATGCAGTACTATGTACTTGAAAATGCACAGCGAGCGGATTCCCCGCAGCTTGCTGCGGGGTTAGCGAGCGAATACTGATATTATCAAAAAGTCTTTACATTTGGGAGATTCCCTGCAGCTCGCTGCAGGGAGCTTCAATTTCCAAAACAGAGTGAATTTGAGACCAATGAAATTGGTATTCTTGTGGCTCAATTCTTCTGTAGTAAGGCGGTAATAACGATGTGTCATGTTTTGTTAACTGATCTTTTCTGAAAGGAGCCTTGTCCTATGGTTTCCTCGTTCAAGAAGGCCCTAGAATCGGGCAAATTTGTTGTCACCTCTGAGGTTGCCCCTCCGAAGGGCACGAACCTTGAAAGAATGGTCCACCATATCGAGCTCTTGAAAGATAAGGTGGATGCGATGAATGTGACCGATCATCAGAGCTCGGTCATGAGATTCCCCTCCCTGGGAGGGGCCCTACTGGTCAAGGAGATGGGAGGCGAGCCCATTTTACAGATGACCTGCAGGGACCGAAACAGAATGGCACTTCAGGCAGACCTCCTCTTTGCTTCTGCCAGAGGGATCAATAATGTCCTTTGTCTTACGGGTGATTCTGTAATACTGGGTGACCATAAGGAGGCCAAGGGGGTTTTTGACCTCGATTCCAGTCAGTTACTCGCGACAATTAGACGATTAGAAAGGGGAAAAGATCTCGGTGGCAGCGAACTGGAGGGTGCTGTCTCTTTTTGTGCCGGAGCCATCGTGACACCAGAGGCCAATCCACTGGAGCCCCAACTAATCAAGTTTGAAAAGAAGATCGAGGCGGGTGCCGAGTTTATTCAGACCCAGGCTGTATACGATCTGGATAATTTCACCAATTTTATGGACTATGCGAGACAATTTCCTGTGAAGATCCTCGCAGGGATTATTTTGCTTACGTCCGCTGGCATGGCGAGGTTTATGAACAAGAATGTGGCCGGCGTTAATGTACCTCAAGAGCTCATTGATGAGATGGCCTCTGCCCCGAAGGGGAGAGCCCTGGCCAAAGGCATAGAGATAGCGGGTCGTATGATCAAGCGGGTAAAGGACGAGAAGATGTGTGATGGAGTGCATATCATGGCGATCGGAAAGGAGGATGTGGTCCCAGATATTATGGCAGCGGCGGGGTTAATTTGACCCTTCCGTGGTCAATACTCGTCTTTATCACCTGATCACATGTTTTTTGGAGCGCCTTCATTTGCTGGCGCTCTCGCTTTCCTAGCTTCCCACCTCCGAGGCCGGAGCCAAAATAGCCATTCATAATCACGGTTGAGGCTGTGCTAAGCACTGAGAGGAGTTTGGCGAGATCCCCTGCCTGAAGGTAGAGCGAGACATCGTTTATGAAAAGCACCTCGCAGGGATTCTTCATGTAGGAGGAGAACAAGGCCTCGATTGCCTTGGCATTCTGGAGCGCATAAGCCTCCGCCTCTTCACTGCTCCGGGCCGTTAATCTCGGGGGAATTATTGTGGTTGTATAATAAGAGAGGAACGGGTCTGGAGGGACACTTATCTTGCCACCAATCCCCATGGTCAACTCCGGCGCCAAATCAAGTAATGCCGTTTTTGCCCTTTTGCTCACCAGGACCTGGTTAAGGAGACCGGCGGTAAGCTCGGACTTACCGGTGTTTAAATCCCCGATGATCAGGATACTCTTTCCCCAGTAATTTGTTAGTTTCGACATCCTCTATCTTGGGACCGCTCCAATTGAAATCCGCGGTTGTGAAGTAGAGTTCCATTGTTGACGTTAGTATCACAGTGTGGCATAAATATAAAGTTTTCCCTGTTCAGGCAAAACATTTTCAGGATTTCTTATGAATAGTCAAGAGGTTTATCCTTTTTAAAAGTTGATGGTGAGGTGCTAAGGGATGAAGAAGGAGCTCTCAGACACTGAATTAGAGACATATGCAAGGCAGATCGTCCTTGCTGATATAGGCTACGACGGACAACTCAAGCTCAGAAATGCCAGGGCATGCATAGTGGGATTGGGTGGTTTAGGCACGTGCATTGCCCTCAAGCTGGTGGGAATGGGCATAGGATACTTACGAATCGTTGATAGAGACATCGTCTCCCGTTCAGACCTCCACAGGCAATACCTCTACGATGTGGATTCTGTGGGTGAACCCAAGGTTGAGGTGGCGCTCCGGAAATTGAGCAGGTTAAATTCAGACGTGAAGCTGGATCCCATTCCTGAGTCGATTAATTCAACCAACTCGAGCGAACTAATTGGCGATATGGACATAGTGCTTGACGGCCTTGATAGCCCTGAACCCCGCTACCTTGTCAACAGGACCTGTCATAAATTTAGGGTACCATACGTGTTTGGGGCTGCCATAGAGGCGCTCGGAAATGTCTCCACGATAGTGCCCGGACAAACTGTCTGTCTCGAATGCTTCATGCCAGGGCTCAAGGGTGATGACCTTCCAAAGTGTGGCGTCGTGGGTGTCCACCCGTCAGTGTTGGGTATAGTGACCGCTGTTCAAGTCTCTGAGGCAGTGAGATTAATTGTTGGCCAGGAACCGAAGCTCATGAACAGATTGCTCTATATAGACCTGAGAGATATGAAATTCGATATGCTAAAG
This sequence comes from Acidobacteriota bacterium, assembly GCA_035528695.1. GTDB lineage: Bacteria > Desulfobacterota > DSM-4660 > Desulfatiglandales > Desulfatiglandaceae > DATKYC01. The sequence goes on from DATKYC010000016.1 coordinate 8,041, forward strand.
CTATCTACAGTTGAGAGTTGTCCGGTATGCGGAGCTATGTCTAAGGGCTCCCCGGAGCCAATAGAAGAAAAACTTTTTGAAGAAACATGTGCGAGGGACGGGCGACGAAACTTCATCATTTCTCCAAAAAGCAGGGTTGAAATCGACCTCGACGAACTGGTTAGGATACTAAAGAGAAGGGGTTTCCCCATAAAGAGATCCGGGATGTTTGGCATTACATTCGAACAATCTCAAGAGGTAATAGCCTGCATCCTTAAGAGCGGGACAATGATAGCACAGACTTCCCCCACCGTGAAAAATGATCCAAGGGTTGAGATATTCAAGACCTACAGATCAATTCTTGTTGACGGCTTGGGTTTATCACCCGCTATTGTTCCCGAGATTTAGTAGAAACATTGGAGAATTTTTGACAGAGCTAAGTTCACGTCCCCTTGCCAAAGGGGCAGTGAGGATAACTGCACTCCGGGCAGTCACGGCACAGACCGCCGTGACCCAGAAATGCGAGTTCAGCTCTGCCGATTCGCTCTCCGGCAAGAATACGGGGAAGCACAAGGTCAAGGACGGTTATGCGGTGATAGAGTCCACAGGCTGGCACGCCCAGAAGTGGCACATCTCCCAGGTACGCCACCAGAAACATGGCGCCAGGTAGGGCAGCGGCCCCATAGTGGAGCTCAGTGGCCCCCGCGAGCCGCATACCGTGTAGGGTGACATCGTCAGGGTCCACGCTCATCCCCCCACTCAGCAAGAGTAAATCGCATCCCTGCTTCAAGTGGGATCGGATCA
>DATKYC010000017.1:0-2879 GCA_035528695.1 Acidobacteriota bacterium
CAAGTGTGAAAGGGCCTTCCTGAAGGAACTGGAAGGGGGCTGCCAGGTTCCCATTGCCGCACTTGCTCAGGTTGATGAAGGATGTTTGATTCTGCAAGGAATGGTAGCGGAGCTGGATGGAAGCACGCTCATAAGGAATCAAATAACGGGTCACAAGGATCGAGCTGAGGAGACAGGCTCGGCCCTGGCGAGGGAATTACTCCACTCGGGGGGAGGCAAGATTCTGGAAGGAATATACGGGAGGGGGGATTCATGATCCAGGATACAGGGTGCACCATAGACAACGCGAGATATTTCTGAATTCAAACTTGAATCCTTTTCTCGCAATCTAAACACGGAAAGTGAATTGAAATAGGACAATGAAAGATGACCCCAACTAAGAGCGGAAAGGTATATCTGGTGGGCGCCGGACCGGGCGACCCGGGCCTCCTCACAATTAAGGGCAGAGAATGTCTTTCCCAGGCCGATGTGATCATTTACGACTACCTAGCGAACGAGGCCCTTCTTAAGTATGCTGGGAATAATGCAGAGATAATTTATGTGGGCAAGAAAGGGAGCTCTCACACGATGCCCCAGGAAGAGATCAATTCATTGATCATCGACAGGGCCCGGAGAGGACAAATCGTGGTGAGACTAAAGGGGGGGGATCCTTTTATATTTGGACGGGGCGGCGAAGAAGCCGAGGAGGTATTCAAGGCCGGCCTGGACTTTGAGGTGGTGCCGGGTGTGACCTCGGCAATTGCGGTGCCAGCCTATGCCGGCATTCCACTAACACATCGGGATTATACGGCCACCGTGGCCTTTATTACCGGCCACGAGGACCCCCAAAAGCAAGAATCGGACATTGCATGGGACAAGCTCGCAACTGGGGCTGGCACCTTGGTATTTTTGATGGGGGTGGGGAATCTCCCCCACATAGCGCAGAACCTAATGGTTCACGGACGATCTCCAGACACACCAGTGGCAATTATTCGGAGGGGTACCGTCGTCCAGCAGAAAACCCTGGTCGGTCCACTCCGTGATATTGCCCGGCTCGCCGAGGAAAGCGACATCAAACCGCCAGCTATCATTGTGGTAGGCGAGGTTGTCCTGCTGAGAGAGAAACTTAACTGGTTCGAAACGAGGCCTCTCTTTGGCAAGCGTATATTGGTAACCAGGGCCAGAGAACAGGCGAGTGGATTCATCGAGGCCCTCACCCGGCTTGGCGCAGAATGTATTGAGTTTCCCACCATAGAGGTGGTGTCCCCGGAAAGCTGGGGGCCCCTCGATCAGGCTATTCAGTCCTTAGATAACTACCAGTGGCTTGTGTTTACCTCCGTAAACGGGGTAAAATTCTTTCTTGAGCGCCTTGAGGCCGCTGGCAAGGATATAAGAGACCTCAAGGGATTAAAAATAGCTGCTATAGGTCCCAAGACTGCAGAGACCTGGTATCGATTCGGTGTCAAACCGGACATAGTTCCAGATGAGTACAGGGCTGAGGCGGTTGTGGCATGTTTTGGGAGATATGGCATTAAAGGTGCGAAAATCTTGATCCCCAGGGCGGCCGAGGCTAGGGAGATCCTCCCTGAGGAGCTGAAAAAGATGGGTGCCGAGGTTGATGTGGTCCCAGCCTACCATACCATAAAGCCGGATCAGGCTACCGGGAAGCTAAGAGAGATGCTCAGACAGGGAACCATTGACATGGTGACCTTTACCAGCTCTTCCACGGTAAATAACTTTGTAGAGATGTTTAAGGACGATGCCAAGAGGTTACAGGAATGGATGTCTCATGCAAAGGTTGCCTGTATTGGGCCGATCACGGCACGAACCGCTAGGGAGAAAGGCTTTTCGGTCAACATAATTCCCCGGCAGTACACGATCGAATCCCTCACCGATTGCATAATTAAATCCCTTGGCCCCCAGCCTCGGAGAGCTTACGGTCCTACGGGTGAACTTCTTTAAGTGAATCGCTTTACTTCACTGTAAGGGGCATGCCCATGAGTGGCCAAAGAATTAGCGCGGCAATACCCACGACAATCATAAGCATAATACTGGCTGGTATCCCATAGAGAAAGAACTCTCCGGTTGAGAACTGCTTTGAATCATAGGCGATAGCATTGGGCGCCGCGCCCACAAGCAGCAAGAAAGGCATGCCTGCTGTAACCAAAGAGGCAAAGAGAATAACCTCAGGCGCTACCCCCAGATAAGGGGCGATTACGAGGGCCACGGGAAGCGAGATCGCAATTGCAGCTACGTTCATGATGAAGTTAGTCATGATCATGACAAAAAAGGCGATGCTCATGACAAACACAAACCAGTTGGCTTCCTTAAACATTGCAAGCCAGTTTACAGCGAGCCACTTGGCTGCCCCTGTCTCCCACAGGCAGAAGCCGATACTCATGGCTCCGGCAAAAAGGAGTATGATATTCCAAGGAATTTCCTCAAGGTCGTTAAGATCAAGTATCCCGGTAATGAAAAACAGTACCGTAGAGATCAAGATGATGGCCGTCTTATCAACAGGCTGAAGCGCCGGGATAAAAGATCGTAAGGCCATGGCCAAGATGCAGCCGAAGACTATGACGGCGGCCATTATCTCTTTCTGGGTGAGATGCCCCAGATCCGCATACAACTGCCCGGCCTTCTCTTTCAAGCCTGGAATGACTTTCTTTTCAGGCTTGCAAACGACCATAAAATATCCCCATAAGAGGAAAGTCATGAGCCATCCTACAGGAAACATATAGTAACTTAGCTGGAAAAAAGAGATGTTCTTACCCACCACATCGTTGTAAAACCCGATTGCCACCGCACCGCGCGCAGCCCCCAAGAGCGTTACGATGCTCCCAGCTCCTGCCACATATGCCATACCAATGAAGAGGCCTTTGCCGAATTTGGTCCTCTGG
>DATKYC010000018.1:0-4137 GCA_035528695.1 Acidobacteriota bacterium
GCAGCCGTCCTCACCAAATCTACCGTGTAACAAGATGAGGGCGAGCGTTATTTGCTTTCTCGCTTCAAACAGGGCCTGCAGGTCCGTGCAGGGATCGTAAAGGACCACATGATACTTGTCCTTATCAAGAGCTTCATAGACGGCTTGCCCACTCCTCAGAGAGACTTCCCTTTCCCTCGACCAGCCTCCCGCCAGCAAGGCAATGCATAGTCTATTCATCTGCCTATTTTCCCCCTTTTTCGAAAAATTCCAAAAATTCTTTTCTACTCATTTCCACCGAGGCAGACCTATTCAACGGATCACATCTCTCCATAGAAGCAAATATCTTCACAAAATAACAGGCGGTTATCCCTCATGCAAAAATCCGGCCCTCGTTCAGGAGGATTGATCGCCTGGAAAAGAAACCGCAAAAACGTAGCATAATAAAATAAATATCGCCGAAAAACGTCAAAAAATAGAGGAATCCCGAGATTCCCGCTGTGGAGAAATTTCTACACACGGGGCCTTTTCTTGGTAACCCAGTGAATTTATGATAAGATTCTTCATTGGATTTTTCGTCCTCTTCTCGGCAGGTTATGCTCCTATAGCCGATTTCCTCTGTGAAAGAATGAGGTTAGGGTCTGTCAAAAAGATGCCTCAAGCTAAATATTTGCTTCGGGCATTAACCTTTGACACGTCTCTGCCGATTAATGTAGAAGGCAATTACTTTCTTGCCGCCTCTGATCTTCCATGGCGATCCACATCTAACATATAACTTTTCAAATCAATCCACCGGGAGCAAAAAATGGGGTCCACTTGGGAAGAGATTAAAACCGGACTCAGGTCTAAACTTCCAACAAACACCTTTTCTTTATGGATAGATCCCATCACATTCTTAGGCAAGAACGAAAAATCTCTTACCCTTGGTTGTCCAAATAAGTTTTCCCGAACTTGGGTCACGGAAAACTATTTGAACCTTATACTAGAAGGTCTTAATAAGGCCGGCTCAGGCCACTTGGATGTCGTACTAAAGGCACAGACCCCTAAAAAAGAAAGCGGCCCCACCCCTTTCGCCCCCGACTCACAACAGCTAACCTTTCCAAATATACCAGTGAATGGAAATCGTAGGCATATTAGCCTCAACAGAGACTTCACCTTTGACCGGTTTATCGTGGGACCATCCAATGAGTTCGCTTACTCCGCCTCAAGCGCCCTAGCACATGGCGATACATTTCATTACCACTGGCTCCTGATCCTTGCACAAACCGGGTTGGGCAAGACACACCTCTCTCAAGCGGTGGCGCATACCGCCCTAAGTCAGCACGAGCCAAATCGGGTGTATTATATCACGGCTGAGGAATTCATGAATGAGATGATCTACTCTCTGAAAAACAGTCGGATTGAAGAGTTTAAGAACAGGTACCGCCGAGGCTGTGACGTTCTTCTATTAGACGAGATCCAGTTTTTGGGTGGCAAAGAAAAGACCCAGCTGGAGCTGGGCTACACCCTGGATGCTTTGGCCAATGACAATAAGAAAGTCATCTTCACCAGCTCACTTCCACCAAAGGACATCCCCGGAATCTCCACAGAGCTCTCATCTCGCCTGACCTCTGGCCTACTGGCCACCATAGGTAACCCTGATTATGATACTCGCGTCAATATCCTTAAAAGAAAATCCAAAGAGCTGAACCTCGTCATCCCTGAAAAAATAATCCATTTCCTTGCGGACCGTCTCAAAAAGGATATCCGTCAGATGGAAAGTGCCCTTAAGTGCCTTAGGGCCAAATCCGAGCTTCTTAATGCCAAAATCGATCTTGACCTTGCTAAAGATGCTGTCAACTGCCTTGTTTCAGCTGACCCTTCAATTACCATGGAAGGAATTATGAAGCTTGTTTCCCAGTATTACAAGGTAACGCCGCAGATATTGGAATCTAAATCAAGAAAAAAAGACCATGTTTACCCAAGAAACATCTTTATATACTTGTGTCGGCGCCATACCCCTGAAACCCTCGAAAACATCGCCAGGGCGATAAACCGAAGCCACTCTACAGTCCTCTATGCCTCAGAGCTTGTGGAACACAAAATGAAAAGCGACCTCAGGACTAGCCGCCAGATCGACTTCCTTAGCAAAAAACTTGTGCATATGGAAACATGAAACCTAACCATTCCATAGAGTTCAGAAAACTTTGCCTCTACTCTTTGATTATCGTATGTGGGCTAGTCGCAATTTACCTTTGCCTCATATCACTTGTCACCCTGTGGGTCGGCTTAGAACATATACATCAAAGAGCTTCTTGGGTTCCTACCCTCGCAGGCGGCACCTTTTTCATTCTTGTTTTCTGGACGTTCTTTCGACTTATAAGGCTTATCCTGAGGCAGACGAGAGAAAACGATCTGATAAATATTTGATTACCCTCATCCTCCAAGCTACGGGGCTTACCCCTAAGGCCGCCTTTCAATAGCTTACAGCGACCAGGCCCTTAACACCCACATGATAATCAATTCTTTTCCTTACTTGAAACTCTCAAGCCTGAGTCTTGCAGTAAAAGGACCCAAGAAATTCCTCTTCCATTGGTGACAGGTTGAATTGGAGACCGGCTTCTTGGATAAGAATAGAAACTGATCTGGCCTCCTCTTCTTGTAGTTTTTCAGAAATCCACTTGACTGCCTGCCGTATCTTTTCCCCCTTTGGCTGGATTGTCGGCATCTTCTATCTCCTCATATCCATCGCAGGCAAGACAGGTCAAAGTACAATGTCTCGCTAGCTTCCTTTCCCAACAACAGTTTATCGAATTCATATAATATTCTCCTCGAAAAACTACAACCCCCGAAGATATCTGGAGCTCTTGAACACTTGAAGGCAACGGCGCTTAGTGTTCCAGCTCCCCTTTCAATTCTCTGGTCATAAGTTCCTTAACAGCCTCTTTTGGCTCCTTGCCATCATAGAGGATCTGATATACCTGTGTCGTAATAGGCATATCCACGTTCATTTTCTTTGCAAGTTCATAGGCGGACCGCGCCGTCTTGATTCCTTCAGCCACCATGTTCATCCCGCCAGTGATCTGGTTGAGGCTCATTCCTCTTCCTATCTTGAGCCCAACTGTCCTGTTTCTGCTAAGGTCGCCAGTGCATGTAAGAACAAGGTCACCCATTCCTGCCAGACCTGCGAAGGTATGCGGATTAGCCCCCATGGCCACCCCAAGTCGGGTAATTTCCGCGAGACCCCTTGTAATAAGAGCTGCCCTTGCATTATGGCCGAACATTAGGCCGTCTGCTGCTCCAGCGGCAATGGCGATGACGTTCTTCAGCGCTCCACCAAGCTGTGCGCCCACCAGATCCCGGATGACATATACCCTGAAAAAATCAGTAAAAAAACTCCGCTGCAGCCTTTCCGCATGCTCCATATCACGAGATGCGATTGTCACTGCTGTAGGGTACTTTTGGCAGACTTCTTTCGCAAAGCTTGGTCCAGCCAAACACGCAAAGTGCTCAATGTATTCACTGGGCAGTACACTTGCGGCTACGTCCGACATGACCATCAGAGTGTCGTTTTCAATCCCTTTGGTGGCCGCCATAACAACCATGTGGCGCTGCAGGTATGGCTTGACCTTTAGCAGGACCTCCCTGAAGACATGAGAAGGAACTACCAAAATCACCAATTGCTTTTTAAAGAGCGCTTCTTCAAAGGTCTTCACAGGCTTAACCTGCGGTAAAAGTTCTACACCCGGCAGAAAGAAGCTGTTTACTCGCTTGTTGTATATCTCATTGAAAACTTCCTCTTCCCTTACCCAAAGACATACCTCCAATCCCTTACTGGCTAAAAGATTCGCGAGCGTAGTTCCCCAGCTCCCGGCACCGATGACTGCAACTCTCAAGATTTCAGTGCTTTTCACCGGCTTCACCTTCCATCATCCCAAAGCGCGACAAACAAATCCCTTCCCTTACTATTCATCCATCACCTTTGCAACACCCATAACCTTCTCATTCTCTCCCAGATCAATCAGCTTAACCCCTTGGGCATATCGTCCGATCACCGAGATGTCCACCGCCCTGAGTCTTATGATCTTCCCGTGCCCAGTAATGATCATCAATTGATCATGGTCAGCCACCTGATAGGAGTATACTACCGGCCCATTTCTTTCAGATGTCTTTATGGTC
>DATKYC010000019.1:0-3507 GCA_035528695.1 Acidobacteriota bacterium
GGTTCGAACTCCCAACTCCGGGCCTTGGCGGAAGTCTACGCATGTGAGGACTCTCCGGAGAAGTTCGTGCACGACTTTGTAGCGGTGTGGAATAAGGTAATGAACCTTGACCGCTTCGACCTCGCCTGATCGTAGCATAAATGTCTCCTAGGGCTTCTGAAATGTATTCTGAACTACAAATCAGATGATCAGGGAGAGATACCTTAAGTTAGGGAGGTGTGACCATGAGAAAAGCGATGACCAGCAGGGGTATTTTGTTTCTCGTCCTTTTCCTGATTCTAGTAGCTACACTTATCTTTGGGGTAAATATGGCTTGTGATAAAACGGAGGAGCTAGCACCTGCTGAAGTTAGAGAATATGAAGGCGTAGACCTTTCATCAATAAATGCTTTTAGGGAAAATTCCATAAAAGGTCCGCAGGAAATAGATGTGGAAAGTTATACGCTAAGAATTACCGGCCTGGTAACGAACTCCACAAGCTATACTTATGATGAAGTTGTGAACAGGCATCAACACTATAAAAAAGTCGTAACACTGGACTGCGTGGAAGGATGGAGTGTAACCATTCTCTGGGAAGGTTTGCTGGTCAGAGATTTGCTGGCAGAAGGGGAACCCCTGGCAAATGCTGAGGTGGTCATATTTCATGCCTACGATGGATACACGACTTCTCTACCTATCGACTACATAATGGACAACGACATACTGATGGCATACAAGATGAATGATGTTATTCTTCCGCCTGAAAGAGGGTTCCCCTTTCAACTGGTAGCAGAAAGCCAGTGGGGGTATAAATGGATTAAATGGATAACAGAGATCGAATTGTCAGACGATGCTAATTACAGAGGTTTTTGGGAAAGTCGGGGATACTCGAACAGCGCAGATCTGGATGAAAGCTTCTTTGGAGACTGAAAAACATGGTTAATCAACGACTGATGAAATGTACAATACACTGGCTATTGACAGTTCTAGTAATAATCTATCTCATCACTGGATTTGGTATTATTGAGTACAGGATTGTTGAACCTCTAACATTCGGACTATTAACTAAGAGTCTGGCACAACAAATCCATATAAGTCTAGAAATTCCTTTCATAATTCTGTTAATCTTGCATATCTGGCTCCTGCCACTCTTAAAATATTTCAAATTGAAAAAACTGGGGTATAAGTGATGGCTCTTGTCTTTCCTGAAGAAAGACAAGTGTGGAAAAATAGAGTTGACCCCCTTTTTGGTATCGAGATGGTAAAGCTTACGTTCTACGGAGGCGTCAGGGAAATCGGAGGCAATAAAATCCTCCTTGAAGATGATAAAGGGAAGATTTTCCTGGACTTTGGCTATCCTTATAGCAAATATCGAGTCTTCTACGAGGAATATTTAAAGCCTCGACCCGGGGCAGGACTCCTCGACCTGTTAGTAATGGGGCTGCTTCCCCAGCTTGAGGGTATTTACCGCACTGACCTGGAGACAGAAAACCTGTGGCAGAGGTTTCGCCAAGCGAAGCATTATCGTAAACTCGGAGATATAGATGGAGTTCTGTTGACCCACGCCCATCTCGACCACTCCGGCCACATATCTTTCCTGAGAGAGGACATCCCGGTATACGCCACGGCGATCACGGCATTTATAGCCAAGGCAATACAGGACTCCGGCAGATCAGCCTTCGACCAGCAGGTGTGCTATTTCACCCCCAGGATGGAGGAATGTCTGAAGGGATGGAAGCAGGGGGCTTATGTTGCCAGCAGCAGTGGTGACCGTCAACGTCGCTTCTGTGTTGCTGATAAGCTCGAGCTGAGCGAGGAGGCCGAAAAATTTTGGGAAAAAGCTACCCGACGGAAAAAACTGGACTCACAATCGCTGGACGATATCGGTAAATGTAGCTTTAATCTGCGTTGCTTCCCCGTAGACCACTCCATCCCCGGTGCCTGTTCCTGGGGTATTGAGACAAGCTCTGGCTGGGTGATTTATAGCGGTGACCTGCGACTTCATGGCAGCCACGGTAAACTTACCGAGTCAATGATAAAGGAGGCAGCTCAGCTACATCCCAGGGCATTAGTCCTGGAAGGCACTAATGTGGACAAAGAGACGAATGTTTCCGAGCAGGAAGTATATGAAAATGGCTTCAAAGCTATTAACGAGGCCAGGGGTCTGGTCATTGCCGATTTTCCTCCCAGAGATGTAAATCGCTTGCTTACCTTTTTGCAGGTTGCCAGAGACACAAAAAGGAAGTTAACCATTTTGCCCAGGGATGCTTACCTTTTAAAGACCATGCGCCTTCTCGAGCCGGAGATACCTGACATTGCCCGGGAGGATGCCATTGTCATCTATCAAGAAACAACTGCTAGTAAGAGTCCTGATTCATGGTTGCGAAATATCTACCAGGACTACTCCAGCAAGGTTGTTCTGGCTAAGGATGTCAGTTCTAACCAGGGTGATTTCATCCTCTGCTTCAGCTTCTGGGACTTGAATGAGCTGCCCAGCATACAGCCCCGGGCCGGCAGCCTTTATGTCTTTAGCTCGAGCGAACCTCATAACGAGGAGCAGGAGATGGACTTCCGGCGTTTGCACAGCTGGCTTGAGCGCTTCCAATTACGGGCATTTGGCCTCCCTGTAGAAAGGAATGGCAAATGGGAAATACCCGAGGAGGAGAAGGGGCTGCATGCTTCGGGACATGCCTGTGGGATAGACCTGTTGAGAGTTGCTCGTGAGATTAAACCGGAGGTGCTTATACCGGTGCACTCTGAGAAACCCGAATTCTACGCGGATAATCTGAGCGACAGCGGGATAAAAGTCATCCTGCCCACCGAAGGTGGGACGGTGGAAATATAAAAAGGGCCACCCCTATTTCCCCACCAAAGCCACTCCCCTTCAAATCCTAAATTCTAAGTACCAAATTCTAAACAATATCATAGTCCGAAATACCAATGACTAAAACAGTTTAGAGGTTTGAATTTTGACACTCGGATTTGTTTAGAGCTTAGAAATTAGGATTTGGAATTTAGCCAAGGGGGATTGCCGCGCTTCGCTCGCAATGACAGGGTGGGTGGGGAACAAGAGTTGCCCCCTTCTTTTCGTTTGAATATAATGTCGTCAGTGATTGTAGATTTTCATACCCATATATTTCCCCCCTGGCTGAAGGAAAGACGTGATGAATATATCAAACGCGACCCCTGTTTTTCCTTGCTTTATTCTCACCCAAAAGCCAGGATAGCTACGGCGGAGGAACTGCTTGCCAGCATGGATGAAGCCGGCATTGGTTTGTCCGTCGTTCTTAACGCTGGCTGGGTGAGCCATGAACTCTGTGTAAAAACGAACGATTACATTCTAGACTCAGTATCACGCTATCCCACAAGGCTTGTCGGCTTTTGTGCTATTCAACCCGGGGCAGGAGATGCTGCCATAGCCGAGTTGGAGCGATGTGCTGAAGCCGGGGCCAAGGGAATTGGCGAATTAAGGTCTGATGTACAGGGCTTCGACCTCGCTGATAAGACAACAATGAAGCCTCTGGTTGAT
>DATKYC010000020.1:0-8817 GCA_035528695.1 Acidobacteriota bacterium
ATAGTCCGGAGTGGTCCCGACTACAACCACAGGGTCAGAGCGCATGGAAAAGGGTTCCCGTGGTTAAGAGGTCACGCATAACTCTGATCTCTACTGACAAAGTCGGGAAAATTCTGAGCCATCTCGTAATCGGCTCCCTCCCTTGAGGTAAGTGCAGGACTCACATGTTTGTAAAGGGGCTCCGGATCCAGGTGCCACAGTTTTTTCCAGTGGAAATCGCCGCAGAGAAAATCAATTTTTCTAAGGCCTTGGTTGAATGCAAACTCCACATGATTCATATTCATGACCTTGGCTATGCCCGGAAAGCTTTGATGTGTGCCACCGAGGAATAAAGTATAACTCCCTTTATGTGCTGCCCCTAAATCGACCGCGACTACAGTCCCATTGATTTCAATACTTACCATTCGGAGACAGTTTATGCGGTCAAAGAAATACATCATATCTCTGACACTTTCTCTGAACCGATAGTCGTCGAGGTAAGAGTCCGTGCCGAAATTTTGAAGACTCAGGTCTACAATCGCCTCGAAATCTTCCAACCGATTTGAATGGAACGTTCCGTCATCACCGGTGAGCGCTTTGATTGTCCTTATGATGCTCTTAAATTTTTTGTTAGAAAACCTTTGTCGGTAAAGCGACAGGTCAAAATCCAGATCAGATGGATAAAGAACATAACCTATCTCATCCACCTCGAGATCGGGGGAGATGGACTCCTCAGGAATTTCCATGTATCTAAGATAGGTTCTCTCTGGGCAGGATAAAAGAAGATCAGGTAGAAATTCTTGCCCCCTCAAGTAGTAAGGGGTCCGCTCAATCCACGTTTTCCCTTTCCATGTCTCTCCCGGGAAAAAAACAAACATTTCACCATCCGGGATATAGGAGAGCGGGAGCATGCCGGCCAGTCCTTTTCGGTCCTCGAGAACGAGAAAGCAAGGTTTGCAGTTGAAATGGCGGTGAAAGCAGAGACGAAACTCCCATAAGTCCGAGATCCATCTGGGTCTGATGAGGCTTTCCCACAGCTTTTGGCATTCGTCCATGTCCGTGATGAAATGCTTCCGCATGATTGAGGGCCCTTTTCCTTTGCTCATTTTTCTCAAAAGCCCTTTGTGTCAATTGCGCTTCACGACCTGGAGGTTGACACTCTTGGCCTTAAAGTATCTTTTCGCAAACTCGGCAACTACTTTAGGCTCATAGAGTTTGCAACTGAATACATCTAGATAGGTGGTATTGCTAAGGTTAGCAAAGTGGGCAGAGATGAGAGAGGTTTCAATGAGCTGGGTCATTGAGTACCCTGCGACTCGTTCATCCTCACCGAAAAACACCACCTGTGTCTCACCAAAGCGTTTCATTTCGATGAGATCGCAAAGCTCTAAGACAAATTTTTTGATTTTTTTTTCGTCCCGGATGATTTCCGGATGGCAGTCATATAAGTCTATGCAGGAAAGAAGGCCCCACGGTTGAATGGGATCAGAAGGGATTTTCTTACTATCTTCGTTCATTAAGAGTCCTCTCCTTTCAGATGGCCATGAACTTTAATGATCATCAACGTAAAACTTTGTATAGGGCTTAGTGTATATTCCCCTCAAACCCCTGAGCATAGGAACATCTTGCATAGCCCGGTCTAAATAACTGTTTTGGAAAAGCCTCATGGTCATAATTCCAGACCCATCTCGTCCTACTCACTTGAAATAAGGAGAGGACGAAAGACAGACATTGAAATTGTTTTTAGCCAATCAGTTTTCATACTTGCGTCTGAAGTATTTCTTTTTGTCGTTATTTCTTCTTGCCCCTTTTACATTAGGTGCCTTAGATTTATTCTTGCGGCACAAGGGGCAACGCTTTGGTTCATCAAAACCCATAGAAATAAAATGTTCCTGTTCCACTACACTGAAGACAAACGTTTTCTCACATTGAATACAAATTAGCACTCTGTCTTTCATCTTGATTCGAAGTGGAAATCGATTTTCCTGCTCTATACCAATAAACCAAATCCAATTAGTTGCGGAAGAGGAATCAACCTCTAACGCTTAGTCTCAAAATATCTGATGCGCGTTCAGGGCATTTGTTCATCATGATTAGCACCTATCAATCTAAATCTCTTTACATTGATCAGGGCGTTTCCATATGCGCCTTCTCTCACTGTCCCTGCAACCTCTACTTTGTGATGAATAAAGGCCACAAGCTCCTCTCCTTTACGGTTTTGGTCAATAAAATACTCTTCCTCATTTGTAGTTTGGAGAGTAACGCCAATCACGTTCCCATTTTCATCCCAATCTACAGGAACAATAATGCCTCTTACTTTGTATTCCGGGCTCTTTTTTCTTTTCACCACGATGCCCCTTTTGTTTTAAATATTGCCGTCAATCGTGACAGATATGCACCGCTCGGTTGTATTAGGGCAAATGGTGTGCCAGACTGGTAACTTACTGATATTTCAATAATTATTTAATTGGGAAGAAATGGTTATCGGAACTTGCTGTTCCGATGATTTCACATAAGACCCATCTTTTTTTCCTTAAGACCGGTTGTGGGAGGAAATTAATGCTTTAAGATATGGAAAAAATTCGAAAAAGAACTTTTCGTTCCGGTTTCTTGGAGACTTCGGAATTCAAAGTTCCGAAACAATGGTTTAGCCAGGAAACGATTTGAAATCTTGTTTATTGATACCGTACTTGCTCAATAATTTGTGTAATTGGCGTGTGCTCACCCTTGCTGTAGTGGCGGTTTTCTGGATGTGGCCCTTGTGGAATGTGAGAAGATTCTGTAAGTAGGCTTTTTCCACAACCTCTATTGTCTTACGTCTGACCTCTGAGAGAGAAAGGGAGGTATCCAGGAAGGGATCTGGATTGGAAAAGTCGGAAGTGAACAGCTCGCGGGGAAAGCTCTCAGGTGTGAGCACCGGGGAACTCTCAAGAATGTATGCGCGTTCCATGAGGTTTTCTAATTCGCGGATGTTGCCTGGCCACGAGTAGTGCGCAAAAGCTTCCATCACACGTGGGTCGATGTCATGAATTTCCTTTGCGTGCAATCTGTTCAAATTTCTCAGGAACGTTTCCGTCAGGTGTGGTATGTCTTCAATTCTTTCTACTAGTGGGGGTATTTCGATAGGAAAAACACTCAGCCGGTAAAAGAGGTCTCTCCTAAAAAGTCCTTCTGCGCTCATTTTTGCGAGATTAGCATTTGTCGCAACTATAATTCGCACATCTGCTTCAATGCTAACTTCTCCACCAACACGCTGAAAGGTTTTATCTTGTAAAACCTGCAAGAGCTTAATCTGAGCGGAGGGGGTAATTGTCCCTATCTCGTCAAGAAAAATTGTTCCTTTTTGGGCGATCTCAAACTTTCCCAGCTTTCTCCTATCAGCACCCGTAAAAGCACCTTTTTCATGCCCGAACAGTTCACTCTCCAAAAGACTGTCGGGTATCGCACCACAATGTACAGTTATGAATTGAGCATCTGCTCTGTTGCTGTGATGGTGTAGGAGTCTTGCTAGTAGGCCTTTGCCCGTCCCTGTTTCCCCTGTGAGCAAAACGGTTGTTTTTGTGGGCGCCACAGAGCGAAGCTTTTCAAAGACTGGCCTCATCGCGGGACTGTTAGTTCTCACGACTTCAAGAGAATCGCCCTGCCAGAATTTGTCCCGTAAATAATCCAGTTCCCATTGCATTATTGTGGATTCGTAAATGCTTTCAGTCACATATCTCAGTTCGTGAATATTGATGGGATAGGTAACATAATTGCTTGCGCCCGCTTTTACCGCCATCACCGCGTCTCTTATCTTTTCCTGGGATGACATAACCACTATCTCAGCACTAGAAAACGCATGCCAGAAAGGCTGCAAGGCAACCTTATAATTCGTATATCCATTGGGAGAGGCTGGTCCAGATTGAAGAAATTCTACATCGATGAAGAGAAATTCATATCGTTTTTTCTTGAATCTCTCTAGTGCATGGTCTTTGTTGGATACTTCATCAGTTTTATATTCGGACCGAAAGCACGATCTAATAGTCTCGAAAACCGCTCGGTCTTTGGATGCAACAAGAATCGATTTCATGTAATCCCCGTGATTGCCTCGGAAAGTGCCTAACCATCATCAGGTGTACCATTCTGAAGATGAATATAAGCATAAAGACACGTTTTTAACCCAGGGTCAATCTTTTTTCTATCCCCATTTTTCTTGTCAGTGAAGGTGAAAAAATAAAGGTGCACTGCGTGGTGAGGTCCTGGAAAGGCAGTGCGGAGATTTAAGCTCCCTTTACCAAATGCTTCTTAAATGATCTCAAAAATAACTGGTGACTTAGGACCGTTCGCCAGGCGTTGCGTAGTGATTCCGCGCTCTATGAGATGGGTTGCCCATTCAAAACAATTTCTTCTGAATCGGTCCCTCCGCCTCTCTTGCTTGAATTCCGAAATGCGCATAGGCGCGTTTGGTTGCCATCCTTCCTTGGGGTGTCCTCTTGATGTAACCTTGTTGGATCAGGAAGGGCTCATAAACATCTTCAAGGGTATCCTTCTCTTCACTCACCGCCGCAGACAGGCTCCCCAAACCAATAGGCCCGCCATCAAATTTTTCGATGATTGTGAGCATGATGTGGCGATCCATTTTATCCAGACCTTTCTCGTCCACCTCAAGCATGCCAAGGGCCCGGCCAGCCACCTCACGGGTAATGATCCCGTCTGCCTCAACTTCAGCAAAGTCCCGGACTCTTCTTAGAAGTCTGTTGGCAACCCGTGGCGTGCCCCTAGCCCTTTTTGCGATCTCGAACGCGCCGTCTTCCGTGACAGTGATTTTCAAAAGCCTTGCAGATCGGATGACGATCAAGAGGAGATCCTCGGGCTTGTAAAAGTCAACTCGAAGGACAACTCCGAAACGATCCCTTAGCGGCGGCGTCAGTAGGCCAGCCCGGGTGGTTGCCCCCGCTAGTGTAAAAGGAGGGAGCGGTATCTTCATGGTTCGGGCAGAGGGGCCCTGCCCGATAATAATGTCAAGCTTGTAGTCTTCCATGGCCGGGTAAAGGATTTCTTCAACCACATGATTCAGTCTATGGATTTCGTCGATGAAGAGGACATCTCTGGGCTGAAGGCTAGTCAGTATGGCGGCAAGGTCTCCTGGTTTCTCAATGACAGGGCCAGATGTGCTCTTGATATTTACCTGGAGTTCATTTGCGAGTATATGGGCAAGAGAGGTCTTTCCCAGGCCGGGACTCCCGTGAAATAGGACGTGATCCAGCGCCTCTGAACGACCCTTTGCAGCCTCGATGAAGACCCGGAGATTTCTTTTCATCTCCTCCTGTCCCACATATTCATCGAGCGTCCTGGGCCGGAGACTTATCTCCGTTGGTATTTCATCTGCCTTTGGCTCGGGATCTGTAATTCTCTCTTCCATACTTTGCCTGTAACTGTTCAACTCTTCGGCAGGTTATTTTGACAAAGATTTAACCTCGGTGAACGCTTGTACTCAAGCCAGCATTCTCAGTGCCTCCCTTATCAGCCCTTCCAGTGACATTTCCTTAACTGACGATTGTGCTCTTTCAATCGCGCTTTTGGCAGACTTGGCAGGATACCCCAAGTTGACAAGTGCTGAGAGCGCATCATCGATAAGGCCCTTGTCCTCCGCTTCAGGTAATGGCAGCATAGGAATCTCCTGCCGGGCAAGGGCCTGTGAGGCGCGATCCTTTAACTCTAAGGCAATTCTTTCAGCAGTCTTCTTACCTACGCCAGGGATGGCCTGCAGTCGACCGGCATCGCCACTTGCCATTGCCATGAGCAAGTCCTGGGGCCCAATACCTGAGAGGATGTTGAGGGACAGCTTCGGACCAATGCCTGACACTGAGATCAACATCAGGAAAAGATCCTTTTCAAGTGTGGTGTAAAACCCGAACAAGAGGAAGGCGTCTTCTCTCACATGGGTGTAAACATGAAGGCTCACCCTTTCATCTTTTTCAGGAAGCTTGTAAAAGGTCGAAAGAGGGACAAGGACTTCATAGCCGATACCGCCTGCCTCAATTATCAGTGATTGAGTTGTCTTCTTGAGTAAGTGGCCATTTAAATGTGCAATCATCTTTTACCTGGCGATCCATCTTCGGCTGATTCGAATCTCGACCAGTTGAGGTGACATATGGCAGTTGCTAAGGCGTCGGAGATATCGAGATTTGGTTTATTTTTTAGCTTCAGCATGAGCTGGACCATGGCACAAACCTGCTCCTTGCTCGCCCTGCCATAACCTACTATTGACTTCTTGATCTCAAGGGGTGTGTACTCAAAAATTTTGACACCACATTGAACTGCTGCAATTAGTACAGCGCCCCTCGCATGGCCGAGTTTCAGAGAACTCCTGACATTTTTGGCGTAAAAGATGTCCTCGATAGCCATCTCCTGCGGTCGGTAATAACTCATGATGTCCACCATGGACAGAAAAATCTTGTGGATTCTTTCATAGAAGGGGATCTTGCCGGGCGAGCTCACATCGCCGGAATCAATGTAAGTCAATTCGTTTTGTTTTTTCTCTACCAGGCCGTACCCCGTGACCTGTGAGCCGGGATCCACCCCCAGCACCAGCATCAGCCTAACGCCTCCAAGACCTCGTCAGAAATGTCGAAGTTAGCATACACATTGCTAACATCCTCGTTATCCTCGAGGGCTTGAATCAGATTTAGCATTTGCTGGGCCTTCTTGCCTTCCACCTTGACCGTATTCTTGGGTATCATGGTGATTTCTGAGAGGGTGTAAGGTAGCTTAGCAACATCGATGGCCTTCCTGACTTCTTCAAAGTCATAAGGATCCGTGATGACCTCAAATTGCGTTTCGTCTTCTCTGACATCCTCAGCTCCAGACTCCAGAGCCAGAGCCAGTAGTTGTTCTTCATCTACCCTATCCCTTTCGAAAACAATCAGCCCCTTCTTTTCGAACATCCAGGCAACGCACCCCGGTTCTCCAAGACTTCCGCCATTGCGCTCAAAAAGGTGCTTCAGGTCAGCCACCGCCCTGTTTTTGTTGTCGGTCAGGCAGTCAACGAGGACGGCGACCCCTCCCGGCCCGTAGCCCTCGTAGTTTGCTTCCTCATAAGCTACCCCTTCAAGTTCTCCTGTGCCCTTCTTAATCGCTCTCTCAATATTCTCTTTGGGCATATTTTCTGCTTTAGCTGCAGCAATAGCCGATCTCAACCGGGGATTTCCGTCCGGATCCCCCCCTGCCAAGCGGGCAGCCACGGTTATTTCCTTAATGAGCCTGGTAAATATTTTGCCGCGTTTGGCATCTACCGCGCCCTTTTTATGCTTAATTGAACTCCATTTTGAATGACCCGACATTCACACCCTCCTGGTTACAGTTTTTATAAAAAAGTTGATTGGGTGGGAATCTGCTTCAGGAAAATCAGTTACCCCATCGCCAAAAATCCAGAGTGAGAACGCAGCAGCCCGTTGAGCTTCATATGAATCACGAGCAGGTTTCCTACCGACTTACCGCTCAACCAATCAACGGTTTGACGAAATCGACGCCTACAAGGTAGACCTCTCTACTCCGTTTGCGGGTAGCTTGGGGTCTAAAAAGCCGGACTTGGTGAAAATGCCCTTTAGCTTTGGTCCTAAATGCCTTAAGATCCTCGCCCTCGAAAAACTTGCACACGAAATGGCCTTTTGTCCTAAGGAGTGCGAGTGCAATTTCAAAAGCGCTTGTTGCAAGTGACATTGAGCGGCTTGTATCCGTTGATGTTATCCCCGTGGTCTGAGGAGCCAGGTCACTCATTACAAGGTCCCTTGGCCCCACTTCCCGGGTCAGCCATTCAATATCAATATTGAGGACGTCAGCCTTGATCAATCTAAAATTAGGCGCAGAAAGGCGTTCCGGCAGATTTAAATCTATCCCAACCACTTCCCCTTTTGGACCAACCTTCTTGAGCCCGTACTGGGACCATGAGCCTGGGTAACAGCCCAAGTCCAGCAGCTTATCACCGCTCCTCATTAATTTCCATTTCTTATCAATCTCTTGGAGCTTATAAACGGATCGGGCAAGCCACTTTTCTTCACTGGCCCGGCGGGCATAGTAATCATCCCACCTGTTTTTCGTCATCTGGCCTTTTTTATCATAGGAGTTTACTCCTGTGCAAAAAAAATATCAGGGGATAGCGCAACTCACTCTTACCTTGTTCTCTCGCCCATATTGCCCCAAAAAACCCAAAAACGAAAACATATTTATATGATCAATGCTTCAATTTTCACCAAGAGAAAAATTGTGTAGGATAGCTCACACTCGAAAAACTAGCTTTCAGAAATAATTGCAATTTTCTGCATTTTCTAATTGATAATGCAAATAATTTCGTATAATTGATTAGTTTTTAAACTGCTCTCGGGGGTGAAGGAGAAAACAATGTTTCTTGATCCCATTTTGGGTTTATTTTCTAACGATTTGGCGATCGATCTCGGAACAGCCAACACCTGTGTATATGTAAAAGGCAAGGGGATTGTTTTGAGGGAGCCATCAGTGGTGGCGGTGAAAAAAGATGCAAAGGGAACCAGCAAGGTGTTGGCGGTAGGGCAGCAGGCCAAGATGATGCTGGGCAGGACTCCGGGAAACATTGTGGCTATTCGTCCCATGAAGGATGGGGTGATTGCGGATTTTGAGATCACGGAGGCGATGCTTCGTCACTTTATCACCACGGTGCACAACCGCCGCAGGCTGGTAAGGCCTCGAATCATTATCTGCGTGCCCAGTGGGATTACCCAGGTTGAAAAGAGGGCTGTACGTGAGTCTGCCGAATCTGCCGGGGCCAGGGAAGTCTACCTCATAGAGGAGCCTATGGCGGCGGCGATAGGTGCAGGGCTTCCG
>DATKYC010000021.1:0-3019 GCA_035528695.1 Acidobacteriota bacterium
AGGCCTGAGAGTAATCCCCAATTCCAAGCCGAAATTCCTTTTCCTGCCGCTCCACTAGGGCCTCCGGTCCTCCGAAAACGCGGCCAAAAACCTGAAACTATCCTGGAGATGAGACCTGGCTGTTTACAGGGATGGATCGCATCTGGTAATTTGTGGCCCGGGAATTAAACAACCTTTATACAGTAAAATGCAAGAAATCCTCGAAACAACCAGGGACGTCGTAAAAAAGAGCAGCCAGGTGCGGATCGACCACCAGGCCTTAGTTCGTTTTTCGCGAAACCTGCTTGGGCCGGACAGGAAAGTGCCTCCCTTGGACAACTACCATCACTTCTACGATGGTGGTGAGGACACGGTATTCTACCTACTGGTACTTGACAGCATCAACTTCTGTTTCTGGCCACCACCAGGAAAGGCGAGGTGGGAGATCGAATACGAATCGAAGAGGCTCTCCGGTTATTATGCCCTCGCAGCAACGCTCAAACTGGCGCTCAAGTCAGGGGCCCCGATAAACAGAGCTGACTACCTGGCTGAATTACCAGGGCGGGGACTGAAAGAGATGCTCGGAGGCCAAGGGGAACTGCAACTCCTCGACCGGCGTCTAGACATCCTCCATGAACTGGGAAAGGCCCTGCTAAGGGAGTATGGTGGGAAAGCGACCAGACTGGTGGAGGCAGCGGGGAACTCCGCGATTGCACTGGCCAGATTGTTGGCCGAAAAGCTCGCATCTTTCCGCGACATTGCCACCTACCAGGGACACAGAACCTTTTTTTACAAACGTGCACAAATATTTGCCGCAGACCTCTATGGCGCTTTTGCCGGGAAAAAGTGGGGAAATTTCAGGGATATTGATAGCCTTACCAGCTTTGCCGACTACAAGCTTCCCCAGGTGTTGCGTCAGTTGGGGGTGCTTTGCTACGCGCCGGCCCTTGCGCAAAAGGTTGATCACATGGAGCTCATTGAAGCAGGAAGCCCTGAGGAGATTGAGATTAGGGCGAATACTGTCTGGGCGGTCGAGTTGATCAGGCAGCAACTCGAGCAAATGGGAAAGAAGTTGAAGGCGTATGAGATCGACTGGATACTGTGGAATCTGGGCCAGGAGGAAGATTTCAGGGTAAAACCCTATCACCGAACGGTGAGCATTTTTTACTGATGTTATTGTTTGATAAACTCGTAAAAAGTCGTCACTCCGGTGAAAACCGGAGTCCATGAGTTTAGTAACTCCTTGAATATACTGGATGCCGGATCAAGTCCGGCATAACGGAGTTACACTATTTAGTTGCCGGGTTAATAGAATCCGTGATGGGCCACCTCCCCTCCGCGATCAAAGAACAAAGACTTTCCGCCCTGAAGGAGGAGTGGCTTTCCAACAAGTCCCAACATTAGCGTAGATAGGTCGTCTTTTCCTTCACATCCTTTCTGGGTACCTGGAGAGGTTCACGGCCTGCCCTGCCTAGACATACAAGCCCAATAGGTGTCTTTTCCTGATCAACCCCGAGTATCTCCCTCATGTTCTTCTTGTCAAACAGGGTAAACCACAGGGTGGCAAGGCCGAGGGAAAACGAAGCAAGGTGCATATTCTGGATGGCCGCAGCACAGGCATGCTGATAGGCCACCCCGCCCTCTTCCAGGAACATATCCAGGCCTGTCTTCTTCGGATCTCCTATTACAGCGATTATCACGGGAGCGGATTGCAAGAAGTCCACACTGTATTTGCCAAGCCACTTCCAGCCGCTTTTTTCCAGCGCCCATTTCCTGCACCTCTCGGCCTCGGAAAAGATCCTTTCCTTCACCTCCTTGCTGGTAACGACGATAAATTCCCAGGGCTGCATATTTAAGGGCGAAGGCGCCCAAATAGCAGCCTCCAGGACCTTTTCAATGCTCTCGTCACCTACCGGTTCCGGCAAAAAGTTCCTGCAACTCCGCCTCTCTTTAATAGCCGTAAACAAATCCATTTTTCCGCTCCTTTCTCTTTGAAGGTGCTTTCAAAAACCAGGCATGACCCAGTTCAATCCATAATAAAGACCTTGGCCTTAAACACCTCGGCTATATATTTACCGTTTCGTCAACCTCTTATCACTTATGCCAGTGGTTATGTTGTTGAGGTATCAAAAAGTGCCGCTCGACTGAGCCCAATAGAAGGATACTCGCACAGTTGAAAACCAGCACTGCCCGCAGATACAACCACTTGCTGGAACTGCGAGTGAGAGACGTGCAGTTTTGGTTCAACTAGAAGAAGCCTTGCGCCAGGCTTCAGGATACGATAGAGCTGTCTCATGAGAGTTCCTGGATCCGGCACCTCATGCACCATCCAGAATGTAAGGGCAAAATCAACCCTTTCGTGGACTCCGATGCTATCTTTCTCACTGTGGTGAAAACGAATCCTATGAGCAACACCAGCCTTTCTTGCGCGTCTTTCCAGCACCTCAAGCATCTTCTGCTGGAGATCAACAGAGATAACCAGTCCTTGGTCCCCAACCAGCCTTGCCATGCCTATTGAGAAAAAGCCCATGCCACAGCCAATGTCGATCACTTTCATTCCCTCTTTCACGTACGGGGCAAGGATTTGCTCCGGCCTGTGAAAAACTCTACGAAGCGAATTATCAAATGAATAGCCGAGCCACCACGGGCATAGGTGTGTCATAAGGATTCCGTGTTACAGGCGCATGAATCTGAAAAGGTATTTAGCATACGAGATTGGTCGGGCCAAGATGGATTACCTATTACGATATTATGCTATCATTGATATGCGGAGCTATCAACACATATATCCCCAACACCAAACGATTCTCACCCCTTATTAGCTCTTGGGCCCCTTCCCTCGCTTGTACCCGTAGTGCCGGGTTCCCTTGTTTCAAAAGGAAAAAATCAATATAAGATTTATCTAGGGGGCAAAAAAAGGTTGACATTCGATTTTTTTTAGATATCATATATGGCATCTTAACCTTCATATATGAAATCACCCATGGACAGTAAAGCCAAAAGTAAAGCACCAGCACTAACCAGGGGCCTGGGAATTCTC
>DATKYC010000022.1:0-6803 GCA_035528695.1 Acidobacteriota bacterium
GCAATGGTCGGGTAGTTCTCCCACCACCCCATGACGCCAGCCTTCATCACAGGTAGGCTGGGCGCAGAGAACATATAGCCATTGACCGCGTCTTCGGCAATAATTTCCTGGCAGCGACCGAACCACTTTGCCTTCTCCGCCTCGTTGGGCGCCATCAGGGCCTTGGCGTAGGCGTCGCGGAATTCCTGGGAGTCATACTGGAAATAGTACTCTGGGTTGGCATATATGCCTATGTCCCATGCCTCAACGTGACCAATCATTGTAAGCTGGAATTCCTTCTTTTTGAAGATTCGTTCGATCCATTGTCCCCACTCGACAATCTCGATCTTGAGCTTGATGCCCACCTTGCCCAGCATGTCGGCAATCACCTCTCCTGCCCGCTTTGAGTACGAGTAAATAGCCGGAAGCTTTATGGTTGCCTCAAAGCCATTGGGATAACCGGCCTTGGCCAGCAACTCCCTGGCCTTTTTGGGGTTGTATGCGAATTTTCCGGTCAAATCCACATAGTACGGCGTTGACGGCGACCAGTGGGAACCGATAGGAGTCCCGTAGCCAAACATGACCAGGTCAACAACGGCCTGACGGTCGATGGCGTAAGCCATGGCCTGGCGCACCAGCTTGTTGTCGAAGGGCTTTGCCTTGTTGTTGGTGGACATTATGACCTCGCCGGTGGTGGTGCCGGCGAAGACCTTGAAGCGCTTATCCTTGGACATCTCCATAGCCGATTCAGGCGCAGCAATGTAACCTATTACATCAATGTCGCCGGCCTTGAGCGCTGCTATCTGGGCACTGGCGTCGCCTATAAACTTAAAGATGACCTTATCAAGGAAAGGCAACTCAGGGTTCCAGTAGCCGTCAAACCGGACCATCTCAACGTGATCGCCACGCACCCACTTAACAAATTTGAACGGGCCCGTCCCGATTGGATTAGACTTCGTGTCCTCATAACCCTTCATGGACAGCATGACAGCATCACCCTCGGCCATGTGTGCAATAAACAGGGCATCCACGTCCTTGAGGGTCAGGGCCAGGGTGTAATCATCCGGCATATCGATTTTTACTATGCCCCGGAAGTACTCGGGATGGGGGTTAGTCGTCCCATCACCTTTGGCCCGCTCAATGTTCCACTTAGCCACCTGAGCATTGAAGGGCTCACCATTATGAAACTTGACCCCCTTGCGCAGAGCGAAAGTGTAAACCTTACCATCTGGCGAGACTTCCCATTTGGTTGCCAGTCCGGGCACAAACTGTCCCTTGCTGTCGACCTTAACCAGGCCCTCAAAAATATTCGCAAAGACCACCCGGTCGATGGCTGCTGCCGTATTACCGGTGGGATCAAGTCCCGGCGGTTCAGCCGGTTGACAGACAATCAGACTCCCACCCTTGATCGGGGTATCTGCAAAGGCTGGCTGCAGCGCCAGCGTGATGCCAATAACCATGATAAAAAACAGTAGCTTTTTCATATTTCCTCCTTTTGTTTAATGGTTTACCAAAAAATAAGGTAAGTTCTCAAAAAGCCAGGGCAATTCTATGGCCCAGGAGAAGCACTTAATTGCGCCCGCCCCGGCAATACCAAAGGCTTGCCACATTTGATAGACCTTCACATTACCATGTTTATGACCGGGAAACGAGCAGTTTTTTCGATCTGTGCTATTATATGTAACTCACTGCAATTTATCTTCTTGTAGGGTGGGTTGAGTCCCGTTGAAAGCGGGACTAATTTTCCGTAGCTTGAATATTATGGTAAGCAAGTTAAATTACGTTAAAATAGCAAAACCCACTATCCTTTTGCTAACGATCCTCAAGATCGCAGAAGGCAATCATGCCCCCCAGGCTCCGGGCACTGAGGATACCCGAGATAATGGCTCGGGAGATGCAGTTGGCGGCTGCATGTCCCAGTTCATTGAACGCCTGGGCCTGAGGGGAAGGAAAGAAGTCCGGAGCTTCGGGCAACTCCCTTTTGCCTGTGGCCAGGCAGAAAATTGTGTCGCCGTCGAATAGGGTATGGGATGGTCTAATTGCACGGGCCATACCGTCGTGGGCCATCTGGGCCATTTTTTTTGCCTGGGCCTTGGTAAGCACCGCGTCGGTTGCTACAAGACCGATTGTTGTGTTCGTAGTGGAATTGCCTTCGGGCGGTTGTGGCAACTTGACAGCCCGTTTGCCCTGATTACCGAACTCACCGTCCACTTCCAGGCCAATCTCCCACGGCCGTCCTGTGGCCGGGTTGAGAACCGATCCCAGGGAATTTACTGCCACTACCGCAGCGACCGTGACGCCAGAATCCAGAACCAAACTGGCGGTACCCAGGCCGCCCTTGATACCTCCGGCCATGGCGCCAGTCCCAGCCCCAATACAACCAGTGGAAACTGTCCCGTCTTTAGCAGACTGGCAGGCATGCCGCCCCCACTCGGCGCTGATGGGTGGCACAAAATCCTGGCCCCTTCCCAGGTCGTAGAGGACTGCCGCCGGTACAATTGGCGTCACCTGGTCTTCGTCAACAGGAAAGCCGTATCCCTGCTCGGCCAGCCATCGAACAACTCCGTCCGAGGCGGCCAGGCCGAACACGGAGCCCCCTGATAGGACCACGGCCTGTGCCTTCTCTACCAGGTTGATCGGGTCAAGGAGATCTGTTTCCCTGGTACCTGGGGCAGACCCCCGAACGTCCACGCCCGCGACCGCTCCCTCGGGACAGATGACCGCCGTTACACCGCAGACCGCATCAATGTCCGTGTAATGGCCAACAATTAACCCATCTACATCGGTCACGGCGTTATTCAGGCCACTTGCGGCCAAGGAAATCTCCTAAATTGGGTACTGGGTGTAATCAAGTCCCCATCTCCCAGGAGGAGAGATACTTCTCCTGTTCCGGAGTGAGTGTATCAATCTCAATGCCCATGGAGGCAAGTTTCAGCCGGGCGATCTCTTCATCGATGTCCTGTGGGACAGGATAGACCTTTTTTACCATCTTTGCATGTTCGTTTGCCATATATTCTGCCGACAGGGCCTGGTTGGCAAAACTCATGTCCATGACACTGGAGGGATGCCCTTCGGCTGCGGCCAGATTGATAAGCCGGCCTTCTCCCAGGATATATATCTTTCGCCCATTTTTGAGGGTAAATTCCTCCACAAATTCCCTTATTGGTCTCCGTTCGACTGCGGCTTCGGCAAGACCTGGCAGATCTATCTCCACATCAAAGTGACCGGAATTCGACACAATCGCGCCATCCTTCATGTTTGCAAAGTGTTCGGCCCGAATGACATTCATATCCCCCGTCAGGGTACAGAAAAAGTCCCCCAACGGAGCGGCTTTGGCGATCGGCATTACTTGATACCCATCCATAACAGCTTCGAGTGCCCTGAGCGGATCCACTTCGCACACGATCATATGTGCGCCATGACCCTTGGCCCGCATGGCAACGCCCCTTCCACACCAGCCATAGCCGCTGACTACGAACGTGCTGCCTGCCAGCAGCCGGTTAGTGGCCCTTATAATACCATCTACCGTACTTTGGCCTGTCCCATAACGATTATCAAAAAGATGTTTGGTATTGGCGTCGTTTACAGAAATGACGGGGAACTGTAAAACCCCGTCTTTCTCCATGCTCCTGAGTCGAATGACCCCGGTAGTCGTTTCTTCTGTGCCGCCCAGAACCCCTGAAAGAAATTCACGCATCTCCGCTTCAGACAGGCCTTTTCCCCAATCACTGACAGACGCCTCGAGTTCATCCCATTTTTCTAAGGCCATAAAGTGAATAGAACTGACCAGGTCAGCACCATCATCCATTGTCAAATGAGGCCTGTGTTTTAAGGCCGAAAGAATATGGCTGTAATAAGTAGCGTGATCTTCACCCTTGATAGCAAAAACAGGGATCTCATCATCGGCCACCAGGGAGGCAGCCGCGTCGTCCTGGGTGGAAAGAGGGTTGGATGCACACCCGACCACATCTGCACCGCCCGCCTTCAGGGTCTTGAGCAGGCTCGCTGTCTCGGTGGTGATATGCAGACAGGCCGCTACCCTGAGGCCTTTTAATGGTTTTTCATTTGAAAACCGTTTTCTGATCTTTGCCAGTACGGGCATGCTCATTTCTGCCCACTCTATCCTCAAGCGGCCCTTCCCCGCCAGATTTATGTCCTTGATATCATAATTCATTATTTAATTTACCTCGTTCCGTTAATTGTTAGTTAGTGCCCGACCGAAAACTGTTATTTTGCCCAATCTCTACGTCAGGCTCAAATTATAATCCTCGAAATACTCAATGTATTCAATTCCTTACTTCACCGCACTTTTTAGATCCTCCACCATGTCTGTCTTTTCCCAGATAAATTCCGGCAATTCCCGGCCAAAATGCCCATAATTACAGGTTTTTCTAAATATGGGCCTGAGTAAATCAAGTCTTTCGATAATCGCGGCAGGGCGGAGGTCAAATTTCTTTTTTACGATTTCGGTTAATTCCTGGCTGGAAACAACTCCCGTACTGTAAGCGCCCACTAACACAGAAACCGGTTCAGCCCGTCCAATAGTGTATGCAACCTGTATTTCACACTTTGTGGCAAGTCCTGCTGCCACGATATTTTTTGCAATATAGCGACACATGTATGAGGCACTTCTGTCCACTTTGGAAGGGTCTTTCCCTGAAAAGGCACCGCCTCCGTGGTAGCCGAATCCTCCGTAGGTGTCCATAATTATCTTTCGTCCCGTAAGTCCGCAATCACCCAAAGGGCCTCCTACCACAAACCTGCCAGTAGTATTGATAAAATACTGGGTGTCTTTGTCCAGCATTTCCTGGGGGATTGCATCCTTAATCACTTCCTCCACAATGGCTTCCCGAAGCGTATCGTAATCCACATCCGGAGCATGCTGGGCTGCAATAACCACTGTATGGATCCTAGACGGTTTGCCATCCACGTATTCGACGGTGACCTGGGATTTGCCATCGGGTCTGAGCCAGGGAAGCTTTCCTGATTTGCGGACGTGTGCCAATCTTCTGGTTAGCCGATGAGCCAGGTAGATGGGCATGGGCATCAAAACCTGTGTGTCTTTACACGCATAGCCAAACATTAGCCCCTGGTCTCCTGCACCCTGTTCCTTGAAAAGGCCTTTTCCGTTTACGCCAATGGCAATATCCGGGGATTGTTTATCAATTGTAGAAAGAACGGCACAAGTTTCCCAGTCGAAACCCATGGAGGAGTTGCTGTAACCGATGTCTTTAATGGTCTGTCTTACGACCTCCGGCATATCCACGTAAGCCTCGGTTGTAATTTCGCCCGCAATAATAGCCATACCTGTGGTTACCATGGTCTCGCAGGCCACACGGGATTTTGGATCCTGCTCCAGCATTTTATCCAGAATATGGTCTGATATCTGATCAGCTATCTTGTCAGGATGCCCCTCGGTGACCGACTCGGAGGTAAATAAAAAATTCGAAGTTTTATTTTTCATAGGCGTCTCCTTCTTAATAATTCTTTGCTTTTGTTATAAAAACATCTAATTAGAACATCTTGTGCCTGTTATGTCAAACCCATGGAAATATGTGAAACATGCAATCCTGCCTCCAGGTCTCACAAGCTACCGGAAATACCATAATAACTGACTATGGGAAACATCCTGACCCTCACTCCAGCGCTGATAATCACCAAGGATGAAATGGATAAAGCCCTTGACATAATTGAGGAATGTATAGCTGAAGTCGAAAAGGCGTCCTGAATTCTTTCCCATGCCCACCTTTTTAAACCATCGTTTTCAAGGAGACCAATTCCAGCTGATCGGCTGCATCTTCTGCGCGGTCTGAAACCTCCGTTATGGTGTTCAAACATTGTTTTAAATGGATTTTGTGGCTGAAATCCAATGAGGGTGATACAAATATCGCTTTTGTCAAATCCCACTCGCTTTTATCTACAACTGATTCCTGGAGCCCTACTTCCTTGGTGTGCCCTCGGACAACATCCGACGTACATTCTCCTTTTAAATAGCAGAGCACCGCCAGCTTGAGGGGGGTGATAATACCCAGAGACTCCTGGCTAATAGCAACAAACTGGGACTTCAATTCCTCAGGAATTGAGGGCCGCTGGTTCGAAAAAAAGTCGCAGCAGGCTTCTCCTGCATTGGCCACCTTGTCGATGCTTTCAACCAGCTTGTAGATGTCCTCTCTAATTCGCGGCAAATAGGCTCCGGAATATAGTTTATCCCGTATCTCGTGCCGGATTAAGTCGGCTTGTGATTCGGTACTTCTCACATCGCGCGCCAGGATCTTTGCCTCCTTAATATTGCCGCTCAGATAGACTTCAAGCATTTTCACTCCCGTCGTGACACATTCCTCCACAGTATCTACATGCCTTATGACGAGCTCGATGACTTTTTTTTCTTTCTTGAATTTAAAAAACACTGTTATTCCTCCTGGAAACAGATTCATTCTGACTTCAAAGGGGGCAGGCCCCAGTACAATTTATTATCTCAATAATAATTCACC
Organism: Acidobacteriota bacterium; assembly: GCA_035528695.1. GTDB lineage: Bacteria > Desulfobacterota > DSM-4660 > Desulfatiglandales > Desulfatiglandaceae > DATKYC01. The sequence continues at coordinate 6,471 of DATKYC010000022.1, forward strand.
AATTCCTTTTCCTGACTTTAATAACTCTTCATTCAGGAACATTACTCTGTCAATCTATGAGCCAACACCAGAAAATGCAAGATAAAACCGCATCATAAGGTAGGCGATCACACCGCTTGCTACCGGCGTGGAAACCCATCCAATGGCGATTTCAAGAAGGGTCTTTCTACTGACAGTTCTTACCCCTTTTACAAGACCCACACCCGTTACTCCTCCCACTATTGCCTGTGAAGTGGAAACGGGAACACCCACCTGCGTAAACAAATGAACCGTAATTGCCGCAGAAAATGTAGAGACAAAGGCCGAGAAACCATCAAGCTCAACTATCTTTTT
>DATKYC010000023.1:0-6450 GCA_035528695.1 Acidobacteriota bacterium
CCCTGTTCCCCTCGCATTCGCTCGGGGCCAGGGGGTCCCCCATTGCGTAACTTCTTGAAATGACGAAGGCCTCCCGCCGGTCACTCCGGAAAAGGACCCATGAACCGACTCTGTAAAATTGAAAAGAGCTAAAGTGTTACCGATAATGTAAATTGAAAAGAGGAGTTATACGGGGATATTATGATTGTCCTTGAAAGGATATTTTGTGTAAGACTTACTAACCTCGAAATAGAGCAGGGTCGAAAAAGTTTCATTTCCCATGTCCATATCTAGCCACATTCAAAGAATCCGGTCCCAGCTGGGCCATACCATGCTGCGGGATAGGGTAATCATTTCCCGGAGACTAAAAGAAGTCTTGCGCGAGAGTGAGGGTGAGGGAGCGAAAAGGCGTCTCCTTTACCGACTGGCTTCCCTTGAAAAAAAGGTCAAAGGGTCGGGATTGGAGAGGCAACGGCGCCTGGCACATAGACCCTTAGTTACCTATCCGGTTAACCTTCCAATCGCCGCCAAACGGGAGGAGATAATCGGGGCCATTGAGGGGAATCAGGTGGTCATAATTTCAGGGGAAACCGGTTCCGGAAAGAGCACCCAGATTCCCAAGATGTGCCTGGAGGCAGGACGAGGCATAGAAGGTAAGATCGGCTGCACGCAGCCACGGAGGATAGCCGCCACTACCATCGCATACCGCATCGCCGAAGAACTGGGCGAGGACATAGGGCATTCGGTGGGATACAAAATACGTTTCAAAGAAAAGGCCAGCCCTGAGGGCTACATCAAGATTATGACGGACGGCATGCTACTGGCTGAAACCCAGCAGGACCCTGAGCTCTACGAATACGACACCCTGATCATTGACGAGGCCCACGAGAGGAGTCTCAACATCGATTTTCTCCTGGGGATCCTGAAGACCCTGCTGGTTGCTCGGCCAGATCTCAGACTCATCATTACATCGGCTACCATGGAGACCGAAAAATTCTCCCTTGCCTTTGACAACGCGCCTGTTCTGGAGGTGGGTGGCCGGATGTATGAGGTAGAGGTGGAGTATGTGCCCATAGCCCCTGAACTGGAAGATGCCGGGGAGGTCACCTATGTTGATATGGCCGTTGAGGCTGTCGACAAGCTCCTTGAGAAGGGTCGTTTTGGGGACATCCTTATTTTCATGCCGACTGAGCAGGACATACTTGAGACCTGCGAACGACTGGAAGGGCGGCAGTACCGTGGAATTACTGTCCTACCCCTCTATGCCAGGCTTCCAGGTCCCCAGCAGAGAAGGGTGTATACCGTCCTCGGCCGTAAGATTGTAGTGGCCACCAATGTAGCAGAAACATCGCTGACCATACCGGGCATCAAGTACGTAATCGATACAGGCCTTGCCAGGATATCCCGGTATGTGCCCAGCTCCAGGACCACCAGCCTGCCCATAAGCCGTATCTCCCGTAGCAGCGCAGACCAGAGAAAAGGAAGGTGTGGCAGGTTGCAAAACGGTATCTGTATCAGGCTTTATTCCCAGGAGGACTATGAATCCCGGCCCCCCTTTACCACGCCCGAGATATTACGGTCAAATCTGGCCGAGGTGATCTTGCGCATGATTTTCCTCAACCTGGGCGATATTACGTCATTTCCCTTTATTGACAGGCCTACCCCCAAAAGCGTCAAAGATGGCTTTGATCTCCTTGTGGAACTGGGCGCCATCGTGAAGAAGGGCAAGGCTTACTCCCTCTCGGAGAAGGGACGGATTATGGCCCGAATGCCGATGGATCCGAGAATATCTCGGATGATAATTGAGGCACGCAAAGAGGGTTGTATCAAGGAAGTGGCCATCATCGCCTCGGCCCTAAGCATCCAGGATCCCAGGGACAGACCGTCGGCGAAGGTTTCAGAGGCAGATCAGATGCTCGCGCCATTTAGAGATCCGGACTCGGATTTTATCACACTGCTCAATATTTGGAACCGGTACCACCATTCATGGGAACGACTCAAGACCCAAAATAAGATCAGAAAATTCTGCAAACAACACTTTCTCTCCTTTCCCCGTATGCAGGAATGGGTCTATACCCATGCGCAGGTTAACACGATCCTGAAAGAGCGGAAGATAGGTCTGGGGGGCAAGGGCGCTCAGGAGATGAAAGAGTCCCTTTACGCAGGCATCCATAGATCCATCTTGAGCGGCTACCTTTCTAACATTGCGGTTAAGAAGGATAGAAATATCTATTCGGCGGCCAGGGGCAGGGAGGCAATGATCTTCCCCGGTTCCACATTGTTCAACAAGGCGTGCCCGTGGATTGTTGCAGCTGAAATGGTAAAGACCTCTCGCCTGTTTGCCAGGACTGCAGCCAGGATCCAGCGTGAGTGGCTGGAGCCATTGGGAGGAAACCTATGCAGATCGACCTATTCCGAGCCACACTGGGAGAAAAATCTGGGAGACGTAAGGGCCTTTGAGAGGGTCACCCTTTACGGGTTCGAGATCGTATCGCGAAGATCGGTACCATATGCCACAATTGACCCTGAGGGGTCCCACAGGATATTTATCCAGTCTGCCCTTGTGGAAGGGAATGTTAAGGAGCCCCTGCCATTTCTCAATCACAACCGGAATCTGATACAAAAAATAGCCGAGTTGGAAGACAAGCTAAGGCGCCGTGACATCCTGGTAGGGGAAGATGTGGTGGCTGAGTTTTATTCCCGTAACCTGGAAGGGGTCCATGATATCCGGACCCTGAAAAAGGTGATCAGGGAACGGGGTGGTGACGATTTCTTGAAAATGAGGGAGGAGGATCTTGTCCTTTCCCGCCCGGATGAGGGGCAGCTTGCCCAGTACCCGGATCACATTGCTATAGAAGAATCGCATTTCAGGGCCTCCTACAGCTTTGCCCCGGGAAAAGAGGAGGATGGAGTGACTATCTCCATCCCCTACTCTCTGGTGACGAGGATTCCGGCCGAACACCTTGAGTGGGGAGTACCGGGACTTTTCAGGGAAAAGGTCACGGCCTTGATCAAGGGACTCCCCAAAAGGTACAGGAAAGAGCTGGTGCCTGTTTCCAGTACCGTGGATGTGATCACAAAAGAGCTGGAGCATACAGGGCAATCCCTTCTTACCGCCTTGGCCGAGTTCATTTACCGCCGGTTTGGCGTGGATATCCCGGCATCGGAGTGGTCCAGGGTTGAAATCCCCGAGCACTTGAGGATGAGGGTTTCCCTAACCGACCACAGGGGCCGAGAGGTGGAATCGGGGAGAGATATCAGTCTCCTGGGGCGTGGCGAAGTCTGGCCAGCCGGGGTGGAGGAACCTCTATTGTGGGAAAGGGCACGAAAAAAATGGGAAAAAAGCGGAATCACCTCCTGGGACTTTGGCACGCTCCCGGAGAGGATCCCTTTGGGGCCCCATTTGCTTGCATACCCAGCTCTTGAGGAGGGGGAAGACAGTGGGGTGACTATCCGCCTCTTTCGTACCCATGAGCAGGCCTTAGAGGCGCATAAGAAAGGGATTCAAACCCTCTTTTCTCTTCACTTGGCAAAGGATCTGAAATTTTTGAAAAGGCTTGTGGTCCTTCCGAGGGAAGGTGCGGAAGGTGCAATGTATTTTGGGGGGGTCCGTGTTATTGAAAAGGCCCTCTATGAAGGTACCATGAAAGGCCTTTTTCACCGGAACCTGCGTAGTCAGGAGGATTTTTATGCCCATGCCGAGGCCGTGAGGCCCACCATCTTATCAGTAGGAAAGGAACTCAGGGATCAGGCCACCAAGATCCTCCATGCCTATCATCAGACCCGCTCGACCCTCCACACCATTGAGAGGACCAACAAGTTAAATAATACAGTCCTGGCGGTTTGTGCACAGATCAGGGAAGAGCTTGACACCCTGGTGCCGGAGGACTTTATTAAGCGCTACACGATGGATCGGCTTATGCATTTCCCCCGCTATCTACGAGCCATGGAGATGAGGGCGGAGCGTGGCGTTAATGATCCGCAGAAAGACCAGAACAAAATGGCCCAGGCAAAGTTTTTCATCCAGGCATTAGAGAAAATGATCAAGGAGCTCTCGCATAACTCATCAGAGGAGAAAAGGGAGGCCCTTGAGAACTACCGCTGGATGGTTGAGGAATTCAAGGTATCCCTCTTTGCCCAAGAATTGAAGACCCCATTCCCTATCTCCGCGAAACGGTTGGAAGAGAAAAGAAAGGAGATTGAAAGGATGGTGTGATCAAGTCCATCCCTTTCCCTCCTTGACATGGCTGTATCTCAGGGCAAGCCCAAGGGCCTTAATACATGTCTCCGGTTTGCTGAATACCGGAAAACCCATGTCTTCCAGTCGCAACCTTAGATCCCGGACTGCGCTACTATTTGGCCCATAAATCCATGTGGCCAAGGGTTTCTGATATCGCCCTTTCAATAACTCATATGCCCTAATATAGTTCTCGATGACATTTCCCACAGGATTGGCCCAAAGGACATTAAAGAGGACATCCACCTTCTCATCTCCCATGACTGCATCGAGCATTTCCGGATAAAGGCTAAAGGCATCTTTTACAGCCGCCATCATAGGGCCTATGTCCACCGGCATCTTACCTGTACCCGGGAAGATCTTGTCGAGCATCTCAGCGGTTTGTGGGCTCAAGTCGGTGAGACACAGGCCGTATTCAGCTCCTTTATCAATTGCCATTACAGCGACTCCGCCGGTGACGGTTACAATGCCCATGCGATTTCCCCTGGGCAGGGGCTGTGATGCAAAGATCTTTGGCACCTCAAAGAGTTCGCGGAACTCCTCAAGACGCAAAAGGCCCCCTTGTCTGCAAGTTGCTTCGAAGATCTGATCATCAACGGCCAGACTCCCGGTGTGGGAAGCAGACGCGATTGCCCCTGCACCTGTTCTCCCGGATTTGACCACCAGAACCGGCTTCTTTGAAGTCACCCTTTTCGCGCACGCCAAGAACCTTTGTCCTTCTTGGATGCTTTCAAGATACATGCTGATGACGCCGGTCTGTTCGTCTTCTTCCAGATATTCCAGTATATCGCATTCGTTCAGATCCGATTTGTTTCCCAAATCGCAGATCTTGCTCACACCGAAGCCTAGATCAGGATAATAAAAGGCCTGGGGATTGATCATGCCTGTCTGGGCACAGATCGCAATAGGTCCTCTCTTAATCTTATAGTAGCCTGCTTCATAAGGACAGGGATTGAAGCCGTTTGAGGTGTTGACGATCCCAGCCGTATTCGGCCCAATTATGCGTATGCCCACCTGTCTGGCAGTCTCCACCATCTCGTCTTGTAAGCTCGCCCCGTCCTCATTTCTCTCTGCAAAGCCGTCAGCTATAACAACGATTCCCTTAATACCATTTTCCCCGCACTCTCTTATTATCTCTGGAACGGCTCGGGCGTTGATCATGATCAAGGCCAGGTCCATTTTTTTTTGGACGTCAGAGAGGTGAGGATAAACCTTGAGGCCAAGGACTTCCTTATAGCCAGGATTTATCGGATATATCTGACCAGCATAACCTGCACTCAAAAGGGACTTTATCACCACATAGCCACCGAAAAATCCCTCCTTGAACGATCCTACAATGGCTATGCTTTCAGGTTCAAAAAAACAAGACAGGTCGCTTTTAAGCAAATTCCCCTTAGCCTTCTCTAAATCCATCAATATCCCTCCGTGGAAGCCGAAAACCCTAATTCTCCTTCCCTAAAGAGCAAGAAGGAATTAACCCGGGAGGCTAACCCCTTGTTTTAGTTGGTAGTCCCAACGGGAATCGAACCCGTGTCTCCGGCTAACTGCAATAAAAAAGCGGGATCCCCCTTTGACCTCGCTTTTTAAATAATTAGAAATATAATGATTAATCCCAGAAAATCGCCCTATTTCCGGCTATCCTGCCCAGGTCCTTTCTTTGCTGCCACTACGCCCCTTATACTGTTCAGCCCGTGTGAAAGTCAATCACGATTTGGCATGGCAAGCCTGATGCCAAAAGGCCCCAATTCCAAAACATTTCACCCAGAATACACACCGGGAGACCTAAATGGCCTCACCTGCCCATAGCATCTCGCAAAAGGTTTGCCAGGGAAGCACAGTGACATAGGGTGACACCTTTCTAGGCAGAGGTTCCCTTGAGACGATGAAGCTTTTTCGCGTCCTGTGCTCTTGTTGAAATAGATGTAGCCCTTTTGTCCTTTCTCCCACATTCTCTGATGCCTTGATTTCCAGGGCTAAATCTGCCTCACCTAAGACCAGGTCGACCTCTGCACCACTAGCTGTTCTCCAATAGGTAATGGGGAAATCCTGCCTAGCGTAATGCCTGTAAGCCCAGCATTCCTGCAAGATAAAATGCTCAAACGCTCTTCGATAGTCGCGCTGGTTCTGGTTGAGGGAGAGAGACAGATCGAAGTCGAGCAAGTCTATCCAGCAGGCACTAGGAAACTGTTGCTTTAACAAGGTTGTTTTTCAAGTTTTCCTGGGACCCCATAGAA
>DATKYC010000024.1:0-17625 GCA_035528695.1 Acidobacteriota bacterium
CAGGTCCTTTAAGACCTTTTTGATTTCCTCCTCAATCCCGGCGAACTTTAGAAAGTGGCGGTACGCGGATGCAGTAATGGCAAAACCATTTGGGACCCTGATCCCCTGGCTGTTAAGCTTCTGGTACATTTCTCCGAGAGATGCGTTCTTTCCACCCACCGATGGGACATCTTCTATCCCTATTTCATCAAACCAAAGGATGAACCTCTTGTCGTTATGTTCAGCCATCCGCTGTCTCCCTTCCTCTATCGATGAGAAGTTATTAAGTCTGTCTATTCAATCAGAACATCTTGATTCCTAAGCCTATATAGCTCGTGGACCAAGTAGTTGTCAATTGACAAAATCCAGCCCCGAAGTCCCCATTCAATGTAATTTCCAGGGTCCGGATTTCATAAGGCAGGAATGAAAATAGAGAATCCTGTATACTTTGGCTTGATATTGTGTGAATGAAGGGGTATTTCCTAAAAGGCTGGTGAACCCGAAAATGGGAAAAAGATCCAAAAAATTGATCTACCTGGATCATAACGCGACAACGCCGGTAGACCCTGATGCACTAAAGGCGATGATGCCTTATCTCCGAGAGGAGTTCGGCAATCCTTCGAGCAGCTATGAACTGGGTAGAAGGGCTAAAGAAGCCATTGGAAAGGCCAGAGAAGAGGTGGCTCAGCTTCTTGGTTGCGAGCACCACGAGGTGATCTTTACCTCGGGCGGAAGTGAATCTAACAACATTGTGTTGAAGGGGCTTATTGATTTCAGAAGTCCTGAAAGGTCTCATATTATAACCTCCGCAGTTGAACATCCCGCTATCTTGAATCCGGCGCTGTTCCTCATGGAACTTGGGGTCAGGGTCACAATTGTTCATGTTGACCGTTTTGGCCGGGTAGATCCTGAACAGGTCCAAAAGGCTATCTTGCCTGAAACTACATTGATAACTATCATGCTGGCTAATAATGAAACCGGCACCCTCCAGCCCATAAAAGAGATTTCAGGGATAGCCCTTCGGAGTGGTATCCCGTTTCACACAGATGCGGCCCAGGCGGTAGGAAAGTTTGAGGTCGATGTGAATGAACTGGGCGTTGACTTTTTGACAGTGGCCGGACACAAGCTCTATGGTCCAAAAGGGGTTGGGGCCCTTTTCATCCGTCACGGGCAAGTGCTCGCCCCCCTCATCCATGGTGCAGGGCAGGAAGGGGGAAAGCGTGCGGGGACGGAAAGTGTAATCCTCTCCGCAGGACTTGGTGCTGCATGCCGCACGGCGAATAAGAGACTTGATAATGATTTTAAAGAAATGACTACAATGAGAGACTGTTTACAGCTCTTACTGTTCGAGGGCATAGACGGCCTGGTGCTTAACGGCCACGAAGCAGAGCGGCTCCCCAATACCTTGAATGTTTCAGTCCCAGGTCTTGAAGGGGGCAAGATTCTTGAGGGTCTCCCGGGCATAATGGCCTCCACAGGGGCAGCATGCCATGACCGTAGTGTCAGGCTTTCCCACGTACTATCTGCAATGGGTGTTTCTCCTGAAGTGGGCATGGGGACCCTCAGGCTCAGTGTAGGAAGAAGCAATACGATGGAACAGATCGAAGAGGCGGCTCGATTGATTATCGATCAAGTGAAAAAGATGAGACATGGCTGATCAAAAAAGGGAAAGACCGGCGCTCTTGATCATTGATATGGTCAGGGACAATTTCGATGAAGAGAAGAATCTGCCTATTACCCCATTGGCAAAACGGATTATCGCGCCCATGAACGACCTTATCCGTGTCTTTAGGGGCCAGGGCTGGCCCATTGTGTTCTCCACGGACGCCTTTAATAAGGAAGACTTTATTTTTAAGGCAGGCATGAAGCCTCACTCATTGGCCGGGACTAGGGGTGCGGAGGTAATTGATGAACTGGACCGTCAGGATGGAGATCTCTGGCTTCCCAAGCCGAGATTTTCCGCCTTTTTTGGGACAGGGCTTGATCAATGGTTGAGGGAGAGGGGGGTCACGCTCTGTGCTGTTGGAGGAATTACAACCAACTTCTGCGTCTTGACCACAGTACTGGATGCACTCAGTTACGATTTCAAGACAGCCCTGCTGGAAGACTGTTCAGCCGCTTCGTCTTTGGAGATTCATCAGCAGACACTGAACAGTTACCGTCGAAATCCGCTTTATCCGTTCCTAAGGGTTATACGATCTTCTGATCTGGTAACTGATTTGATAGAAGCCACCACATAGGCAGCACATCCAGTTATTTCTCTCCCCTCACAAATCCTGCTATAAGGTATCTGCTTCGATAGGAAAAGGGTGTCAAGCAAACAGCGAACCGGCTGGAAACGTTGTTGATTAATCCTTTTTACCTGATTATGATACCAGGCTGTTCATATGAGCACGACAGGTGTGTACCTTTGACCTCTTGGATGGAATTGGGTCTAAAATGGGAAAGAATTGTCTGATAAGATCAATAGCCTTTTTGGGGATAGCTGCTCTTTCTTATTCCTTTGTCGGATGTGGGGATAAGATCGAACCCGGCGATGAAAAAAGCCTCCAGTCGCTAAAGATCAAGGCAGTAAAAGTCAGCTCGGTCAAGGGATCGTCGCCAATGGGTAGCATGGAATCTGTGGGAGTGCTCACTGCTCAACGGAAGGTCAATGTGGCCAGTGAGATGAGCGGAACCATTGAAAGACTATATTTTGAAAAAGGGGACAGGGTCCGGGAAGGGCAGCTCCTTGCAGAGATCAGCACGAGCCGTGTCCGTCTTGAAGTCAAGCATGCTGAGGCAGTAGTGGAAGCCGCCAGGAGCAATCTGGAAAAGGCTGAAAAGGGCAGCAGGCCTGAGGAGATTGTGATAGCAGAGGCGGTGCTGCAAGAGGCCAGGGCCGCCCTTGTTGAAGCGCGAAGGAATTTTGAGAGGGCAGAAAAGCTCTATGAATTTCGTGCTGTGTCAAGAAGTGAATACGATTCTGCGAAGAGAATTGCCGATATGGCGAGTGCAAAGGTGGAGTCAGCGAGACAACAACTTATCCTTGCCAGACAGGGCCCTCGCCTTGAGGACCGGAAGGCGGCACGTGCTCATATGGAGCAGGCAGAAGCAGCGCTGGCCCTTGCAAGGGATCGTCTTAGAAAATCGATGCTTCACGCGCCCTGTGATGGGATCATTGCGTACCGGGAAGTGGAAGAAGGTGAAGTGATCGTGGTGCCGCCTGGAAAGACTATCACAACGGTTGTTGATCTCTCGCATTTGAGGATTCGGATCTCTCTTAATGAAAAAGATATTTACATCTTAGAAAAGCGTAAACGCTTTGCCTTTACCTTGGATGCCATTCCCCGGGAGACCTTTTGGTGCCGGCTGTTTTTCGTCTCACCTGCCGCTGATCCTGCAACCCGTTCCTTTCCCCTGGAATTCACAGTGGAGAGACCGGACGATCGTATGGCTGACGGTATGACGGTCAGGATCAAGTTGCCGCTCGAAGAAGGCAAGAAGACCATAAAGGTCCCTTCTGCATGGCTTTCAGAAGAAAACGGGAAGATTGGACTGTTTGTGGCCAGGGATGGAAAGGCACTTTTCAGGAATGTCACGCTTGGGTCCTACTATGATCAGAGGGTAGAAGTTCTTTCGGGCTTGAGCGAGCAGGACCTTGTTATCATTAGTCCTGCCGGGCTCAGAAGTGGAGACGTAATAAAGTACTAATATGTTTTTGACCAGGCTTGGCTTATCACGACCAGTGGTCGTCCGTATGGCTCTGATCTTGATACTAATTTTTGGCATTTACAGCTACAGAGCGATGCCAAGGTATCTTGATCCTGATCTCACTATAGGGGAAGCAGTCGTTTATACTATCTGTCCCGGGTTCTCACCAGAGGAGATGGAGAAGCTGGTGACGAAAAAGATAGAGGACGAACTCGAAGGCATTGCCGAGATCAGACGATACGAATCGAAATCTTTTGAGAGCACCTCCAATATCCACATCTTTTTTAATACCCACCTATCGGAATATGAAATCGATCAGGCCATGCAGCTGGTCAGAAACGCGGTGGACCGGGTTGATGATCTTCCCGTTGAGGCCAAGGTCCCGAGGGTCATAGAGATCGAGATTGCGCTTTTCCCTGTGTGTAAGGTGGGGCTGGCCGGGGATCTCCCTATGATGCAGCTTCAGGATATTGCTGAAGAGATCGCGGACACCCTTGAAAATGTCGAAGGTGTCTCAGAGGTCGAGATTGTGGGGAAGAGGGAAAATGAAATCTGGGTGGAATTGAACCCCCGCCGTATGTCCGCGTATGGCATTTCCGTACCTGAGGTTGCACAAATCGTTTCAAATCGTGCGAGAAACCTTCCAGGGGGTACCGTTGAAATGGGGGCTCATGAGACTGCCATACGCATGGTCGGGGAGCCGTCGTCCCCCGAAGAACTGGGGAATATTGCGATAAAGAGTGTGAATGGGGCTACTGTCTACCTTAGGGATATCGCCAGGATAACGCCGACACTGGAAAAGCCCCGGATCCTGACCTTTATAGACAAAAAGAACGCACTGGCCCTCGATGTGAAAAGGAAGAAGAACACCAACATGATCCAGATCGTCGATGAAGTCAGGGCGCTCTTAAAAGACATACCGGCCCAGTATCCGGGGCTCAAAACCACCATCTATTTTGACCAGTCACGCGAGATCAAGAAGCGGATCAAAGAACTGCAGACAAATGCCTTTTTAGGTATCATAGCCGTTTTTCTTATCTTGTGGGTTTCTATGGGCGCACGAAATGCGCTCTATGCATCCATTGGTATCCCTGTTTCGTTTCTCATCACCTTTATCCTTATGAGGAGTATAAATCTTTCGATCGACGGGTTAACCCTTTTCGGCCTGATTCTGGTCCTGGGTATAGTCGTGGATGATGCCATCGTGGTCCTTGAAAATATCCACCGGTATCTAGAAAAGGGAATGCCCATGAAGGACGCAATCCTTGAGGGAAGCCGAGAGGTGCTGGCGCCTGTGCTGGCATCCGTAAGCACCACCATGGCTGCCTTTTTCCCTATTCTTATCCTTGTTGGTGGGGTCATAGGGAGGTACATGGCGGCCCTGCCCAAGGTAGTAATGTTTGCGCTCGCAGCCTCCCTATTCGAAGTGTTTTTTATGCTTCCCTCCCATGTTGCAGAGTTTTCGCCAAAAAAAGGTACCAGAGAGAGCTTGAAGAGACGCTTTGACATCTTCGGCCCTTTCCGGAAATTCTACTACCCCTATTTAAGGGCTATTTTGCGGCACAGATACGTCTCAGTATTGGTGATTGTCCTCTCAACGGCCCTTGCCTTTTTTCTCTATTTCCAGACCGATTTTGTCATGTTCCCCAAGAGCGACGTGTTCCCGAGGTTCAACATCTACTTCGACCTCCCTGTGGGGTCCACTTTGGAGCGGAACAAGGAAACTCTCATGGCCCTTACCGACCTGGTGAAAAATCGCATTGGCAATGAGCTGGAAGCCCCCGTCGCCGTTGCAGGGATGAAGGAGGTCAATTATGAGCCGATTCTCGGCATGCACTACGGGGTATTGAATGTCGTTCTGAAGGGGCCTGAGCAGAGGAAGCATAGTGTGGTGGAGCTGATGGAAGGAGTCAGGGAGGAGGTGGGTCAACTTCTCACCTCACTAGGGGCAACTTCCTTTGTCCTGGAGAGGATGATTGAAGGGCCGCCAGTGGGCGCTGACGTAGACCTAAAGATCCAGTCATCTGATTGGGAGACCTCGGCCAGCATTTCGCGCCTCATGAGGAAGGAGCTCTCAAAGCACAAAGGTATCGTGGATGTTCAAGACGATTTTTCACGAGATAAGCAATTCATGGAGATTACCGTAGATGAGGCCAAGGCGAAGAGAATCGGGATTGATCAAAATCACCTGATGATGTCGGTCCAGGCAGCATTTCATGGGCTCACTGTTGCCACTTATAACCAGGGCGATGATGAACAGGATATTAAGCTGAAGCATATGCCCGAATACAGGCGCGATTTTGACGACCTGGTGAATCTGAAGGTGGTGATTCCGGGGCACGGAGAAGTTCCCCTGAAGGAACTGGCTGAAATACGGTTGAGCCCGGGGTTTCACAACATCTATCACTATAACGGCAAGCAGACAGTACGCCTCACCGCAAACATTAGAGAGGCACAAGAGGATCAGAAGGGCCTCTCCGGGTTTCTCTCCAACCTCAGAGGACAAAAGATGACAGCGGTAAAGGCGAACAAAATCGCCAGGGACTATTTCAACACGATTAAAGAGGGCTTTCCTGGGGCCAGGCTGATTGCCGGAGGGCTCCAGGAGGAGACGACCAGATCGCTCTGGGATCTGGGCAAGGCAGGAGCAATGGCGCTATTCCTCATATTCTTCATTCTATCGCTCCAGTTCAACTCGTTCACCCAACCCCTGATCATTATGATAACCATTCCCTTTGTGACACTGGGTGTAATGGTGGGTCTCCTCGTCAGCAACAACCCTTTAACCTTTGTCACCCTGATCGGTCTTTTAACCCTCGCGGGGATTGTGGTAAACGATTCCCTGGTCCTGATCGATTTCATAAATCGCTATCGTAAAGAGCATTCAAAGCAACTCTATATTGCTATTGTGAGGGCCTGCCATGTGCGCATGCGGCCCATCATACTCACTTCGCTTACCACCATCTTCGGGTTGGCACCCATGGCATTCGGTCTGGGGGGTAAATCCATTTTTTGGGCGCCCCTGGCCACGGCCATCATGTGGGGGCTGGGCTTCGCAACCTTTCTCATCCTCTCAATGGTACCAGCATATTATGCTATCCTGCAGGATATCGGCTACCTCCTACGGCACCGGAGACGAAGGAAGGCGGATACATTGCGCGAGATAGATGAGGCCTTCAAGTGTGAAGAGTTGCGGCCGTACATGAAAAGTAGTTGAGGTCAGTAGCCGATTTCCGGTTGTTAATTGCCATACTGGATTATATGAGTGGAGGGAAGGTATCTGTTAGAGACCGAAATGGCAAGACCGAGATGGATGTAGCCAAGACATGCGAGCGCTACTGGCTTAAGCTCAGCTTTCAAGGAGGTGGTAATGAGCAAGTTGATTCAGAAAGATCAATGGGTCTGGGTGCTGGTTCAGGACCCAGGTAAAAAAGAGCAGTTGCTGGGACAGCGAGACGAAGAAACGGATGAAATGTTTATTCCCGCGTTTCTTGAGAAGGAGGAGGCCCGGCGAGGTTTTACGTTTCTTACCCGGGAAGAGGGACATACCTATGAGGCCCATGCGATCCAATATGATGACTTGGCTCAAAGGGCCCGTGAGAATGGATTCAAGCTCATGATCTTAAGCGGATCTGGACAGGTGCTGGAGAGGATTACTCCATGAAGAGTAGACAAGCCATTCACTCTGTTTCTTTACACTAATATCTTGCGCGTAGCAGTGGAGTGGTGTAAGGTGCCGGTGGCTTTCGGGATTGAGAAAGAATGAGCTTGGGCGAGCCCCTTGAGTTTGCATTCCCCTTAAACCGGTGGGGGTCATATTCCCAATAGGAGGGAGGCAAAAATGTACTGGTTAGTTCGGACGGTTACCTCATCTATCGGCAAGAAGATGATTATGGCCATTACCGGGATTATCTTCTGCCTTTTCTTACTGGTGCACCTTGTTGGTAATCTCACCCTTTACGGTGGCAAGGATCTTTTTACCTCGTATGTTGATCACCTGCATTCATACGGCCCGCTTGTGACTTTGGCAGAGTTGGTGCTGTTGGCGTTAGCACTGACACATATCTTCATGGGAGCAATTCTCTTCTATCAGAATGTAAGGGCCAGACCGGTCAGGTATGCAGTAAAAAAAGGTGCAGGAGGCCGTACCATCGCATCTGCAACCATTCCTTATACTGGTCTCATTCTTCTGGCTTTTATTATCCTTCACCTTATCACGTTCCGTTTTGTGGATAAAACCAAAGTCACGGATTTTCAAATCGTCACAAACACCTTTGCGCAGCCCTGGTACGTAGCCATCTATGTTATTGTGGTGATTGTTGTGGCCTTTCATGTGAAACACGGTCTCTGGAGCGCCTTCCAGACCCTTGGTGCTAATCACCCGAAATACATGCCGGTTATTCAGGGGGCAAGCTGGATATTCAGTCTCATGGTGGGGGCGGGTTTTGCTTCTATTCCGGTTATTCTGTCAAGCTCGTAAGGAGGTTCGTTCATGCAGTTGGATTCCAAGGTCCCAGGAGGCCCTCTCGAAAAAAAGTGGGACAGGCATCGCTTTGAACTTAAACTGGTTAATCCTGCGAATAAGAGGAAATTTGAGATCATAGTGGTTGGCACGGGGCTTGCGGGCGCTTCGGCCTCTGCCACCCTCGCAGAGCTGGGTTACAATGTCAAAACCTTCTGCATTCAGGATAGCCCGCGCCGCGCTCATAGCATTGCCGCGCAGGGAGGTATTAATGCAGCTAAGAACTATCCTGGCGATGGTGACAGCATCTGGCGACTTTTTTACGATACGATCAAGGGGGGCGACTTCCGCGCCAGGGAGGCAAATGTGTATCGCCTGGCGCAGATCAGCAACAACATCATAGACCATTGCACGGCACAGGGGGTCCCTTTCGCTCGCGAATATGGCGGACTTCTCGCAAACCGCTCTTTTGGTGGGGCCCAGGTCTCCAGGACCTTTTATGCCAGAGGGCAAACCGGCCAGCAGCTTCTTCTCGGGTGTTATAGCGCGCTCATGCGTCAGGTGGGCAATGGTAGGGTCAAGATGTTTCCCCGTCGTGAGATGATGGACCTGGTGGTGGTGAACGGGCAGGTACGGGGAATAGTAACGCGTAATCTTATCACCGGCGAAACGGAGAGACATGCCGCACATGCGGTAATACTGGCAACCGGGGGGTACGGTAATGTCTATTTTCTTTCGACTAATGGAATGAGCTCCAATGTTACCGCCACGTGGCGGTCTTACAAGAGAGGGGCATTTTTCGGGAACCCCTCATTTGTGCAAATCCATCCCACCTGCATCCCTGTGCATGGGGAATATCAGTCCAAGCTCACCCTCATGAGCGAGAGCCTGAGAAATGACGGGCGCGTGTGGGTTCCCCAAAAGGCAGGGGACGATCGTCCAGCCAATGAGATCCCTGAATCGGAAAGGGATTATTTCTTGGAGAGAAAGTACCCAAGCTTTGGTAACCTGGTGCCCAGGGATGTGGCTTCTCGCAACGCGAAGGAACAGTGTGATCAGGGGAAGGGGGTCGGCCCAACAGGATATGCCGTGTACCTGGACCTCAGGGATGCCCTCAAGAGAGATGGTGAGGAGGTCATCACCAGTAAATATGGCAATCTCTTGCAAATGTACGAAAGGATCACAGGCGAAAACCCCTACGAGACACCGATGATGATCTATCCGGCCATCCACTATGTGATGGGCGGTTTGTGGGTTGACTACAATCTAATGGGTACAATCCCAGGGCTTTTTGTCCTTGGAGAGGCCAACTTTTCGGATCACGGTTCGAATAGACTTGGCGCAAGTGCCTTAATGCAAGGGCTGGCAGATGGTTACTTTGTTATTCCCTATACTATTGGAGGCTACCTCGCCGGCACCGTGCTCCCGGAAGTGGATGAGAGCCACTCCGCATTTAAAGAGTCCGAAAAGAGAGTAGAGGAGTTTACCAACAGGCTGCTTTCCATTAGGGGACGGCGAACGGTAGATGATTTTCACCGAGAGCTGGGCCATATTCTCTGGGAATACTGCGGCATGTCACGAAACTCTGATGGGATGCGAAAGGCACAAGAACTGATTCCGGCACTTCGTGAAGAGTTCTGGGAGAATGTGATGGTGCCGGGCACTTCCGGAGAATTCAACCAGGCCCTTGAAAGGGCCGGTCGTGTGGCCGATTTCCTGGAGTTTGCCGAGCTACTCGTGAAAGATGCCCTTTCTCGAGAGGAATCCTGCGGCTGCCATTTTAACGAGGCATATCAGACAGAGGACCATGAGGCCCTGAGGAATGATGAGAAGTGCTGCTATGTCTCCGTATGGGAGTTTAACGGGGATGGAAAAGGGCACACTCTTCATAAGGAGCCACTTGTGTTCGAAAATGTTGAACTGACAGTGAGGAGCTATAAATGAGCAAAAATATAAATTTAACCCTCAAGGTCTGGCGCCAGAAAGGCCATAATGACAAAGGACACTTCGAGGTATATAAGGCAAATGAGATCTCCACAGATATGTCCTTTTTGGAGATGCTGGATGTTGTAAATGAGAAGCTCACCCTTGAAGGAAAAGACCCCATCGCATTCGACCATGACTGTCGCGAGGGTATTTGCGGTATGTGCGGGACAATGATCAATGGCCTGGCTCATGGCCCTGAGCGTGCTACCACGCTCTGCCAGCTCCACATGAGGCATTTCAAGGACGGAAGCACGCTTGTTATTGAACCGTGGCGCGCTCGTCCGTTCAAAATTATCAAGGACCTGGCAGTGGACCGGAGCGCGTTTGACAAAATTCTTCAGGCAGGAGGGTATGTCTCTGTAAATACTGGACAGGCACCTGAGGCCAATAGCATCCCCGTACCGCCGGAGAATGCGGAGCTCGCCATGGATGCTGCGGCGTGTATTGGATGTGGTGCCTGTGTAGCGGCATGCCCAAATGCCTCTGCCATGCTTTTTGTAGGGGCAAAGATCTCCCATTTTGTCCTTTTGCCGCAAGGCAGTCCCGAAGCGGCGAAACGGGCGCTTTCCATGTTGAGAAAGATGGATGAGTTAGGTTTTGGCAACTGCGGCAATGAGGCCGAATGTGAAGCGGTGTGCCCAAAGGAGATCTCAATTACCAACATAGCTCGCTTCAACCGAGAATTCCTGAAAGCCAGTTTTGGTTCCTCTGAGAAGTAGAGGGGTAGCGAACGACGGCAGTCCCTATTTTACACTTTGTAAAAGATCTCGACAGACTTCTATGCGGATTCAACGCTATTGAACCCACTCTGATTCGACATTTCCTTGTTCAACCGAGCAGTTAGACAAAGTTCAACCTCTGTGACATTTTGGCACAAGTGTTGCTGCCGGTAGAAATTATCTGCATCCATAGCTATCCAAGGAAAAACCGTTTACTTTCCACTATATGGCGGAGCCTCCTCACGGGCAAGAGTGGTCTCTTTTTTGGGCTATGCCGCCATTTGACTGATACTCCTATCGCTTACCCGAAAGGGTGTTATCATATGTGTGGTGGTTTACCTGAATGCCCTTTTATGAAGGACAGATTTAGGCCTTAGGAGCACCTTTGCGGTGACTCGGAGCCTAGAAGGTCTTGAGATGAATTTGGCAAATTTTCTATCAGAGAAGAGATCCAGCCTTGTCAAGAAATGGAGCAACCTGCTTATTGAGACATATCCTGATGACGCCCAGCGGTTCTTGAAGAAGGAGAGGGATCAGTTTGCTAACCCGGTGGGACACGTTATTACCAAGGAGATAGGGGCCCTCTTTGACGAACTCCTGAAAGATGGAGATACCAATAGGATTTATTCTTGCCTCCAAAACATTGTTAGAATCAGGGCGGTCCAGGATTTCAAGCCTTCCCAGGCTATTGCCTTTGTCCTGCAGCTGAAGAAGCTCATAAGAGAAGATTTAAAGGAAGGGTCCATGGGAGGAGATCTATCCGGTGAACTTGAGTCACTTGAGGACAGAATAGATCAAATGGCGCTTCTTGCCTTCGATATCCATTCGGAATGCCGGGAAAAGATTTATGAGCTCCGGGTCAAGGAGGTCAAGAATCAGGTATCAAGATTGCTGGAAAGATCAGATCTCATATGTGAGATGCCGGGACAAGATTCGGGTTCCTGAAGTGTCCGTATCGGGACTGATATTTGAAATGAGGTAACAGCTTATGAACTTCGTGCTAAGCATACTTTTTTCTTCCTTTGCAGTCCTCCTTGTGGTCCTGATTCCATGGGTTGGCGTTGGGGCAGCAGATTTGCGTCTCTTTTTCGGGATCATTGTTCCATACGCTGCAATGGCCACCTTTTTTATTGGGATTGTGATTCGGGTTATAGACTGGGCACGTTCTCCTGTACCATTTCGGATCCCTACTACAGCAGGTCAGCAGTGGTCTTTCCCCTGGGTTAAATCTAATCCTATTGACAATCCGAAGGGTACTGGCGGTGTGATAGCACGTATGATCTTTGAGGTTCTCCTCTTCCGGTCCCTCTTTAGGAACACGAGGCTGGAGTATCTTACCGCCGATGAGGGCCCAAAAATCAACTATGAGTGGGAAAAGTGGCTCTGGGTGGCGGCACTGGTATTTCATTGGTCTTTCCTTATTATCTTCTTGCGACACTTCAGGTTCTTTGTCGAGCCCGTACCAGCGCTTGTGTCCCTGATCGAAAGCCTTGACCGATTTCTGGAAGTAGGGGTCTTGCCGGTCAATGGGTTGGGCGCTCCTGGAGTGTATATAACCGACATGCTGCTTTTGCTCTCGGTCACCTATCTCTTCTTGAGAAGGATCTATATACCTCAAGTCCGCTATATCTCCCTCCCTGCGGACTATTTTCCTCTATTCTTGATTCTGGCCTTAGGGCTCACCGGTGTGCTGATGCGCTATTTCATCAGGGTGGATATTACGGCGGTAAAAGAGCTAGCTGTCGGCCTCTTCAAATTGAACCCGAAAGTGCCGGAAGGTATTGGTGTGATTTTTTACATACACCTTTTTGTCTTGAGCGTCCTGATCGCCTATTTCCCCTTCAGTAAGCTAATGCACTTGGCAGGTGTGTTTCTCAGTCCTACAAGAAACCTCTCCAGTAACAGCCGGATGGTCAGGCATATTAACCCGTGGGATTATCCCGTTGAGGTTCATACCTATGAGGAATATGAGGACGAGTTTAGAGGGCATATGATAGAGGTTGGGCTCCCGGTAGAAAGAGGGGCTGAATCAATAGCAGAGACAGCAGAGAAGGAGTAACCATGGCAGACGTTGCGAAACCGGAAGAAACCGCGAGGATTGATCACACTCCCCCTTTATTGAAGGGGTGGATGGATACACCGGTGGAAATCAAGCCTGGTGTTTACTGTTATGGGGCCAAGGAGAAAAGCCTTGCTTATGTGGGTATGCCTAATGCAAGGGATTGGAATCCAGCCGAAGAGGACTGGAAACTCCCCGAAGATTGGCAAGAGATCGTGCGTGAAGGGTTTAGGGATCGGCTTGAAAAATTCCGTTCGCTAAAGCTCTTCATGGATATCTGCGTGAGGTGCGGTGCCTGCGCTGACAAGTGCCATTTCTTCATCGGTTCCGGAGATCCCAAGAACATGCCGGTCCTTAGAGCTGAGCTCCTCAGGTCGGTCTACCGGAAGAATTTTACTATTGGCGGAAAGATCTTTGGCAGATTTGCCGGCGCGCGTGACCTGACCGAAGATGTGCTGAAAGAGTGGTGGAGCTATTTCTACCAGTGTACTGAATGCCGCCGTTGTTCGCTTTTTTGCCCGTACGGTATTGACCAGGCCGAAATCACCATCCTTGGGAGGGAACTGATAAACCTGCTGGGTCTCAACACCGACTGGATCTCAGCTCCTGTTGCAAACTGCTACCGGACCGGAAATCACCTTGGAATCCAGCCGCATGCCTACAAAGATATGATGGACTTCTTTGTGGATGAAATTGAGGAGATCACCGGTATAAGGGTAGAACCGAGTTTTAACAGAAAAGGGGCTGAAATCCTATTTATTACCCCCTCGGGTGATGTCTTTGCTGATCCAGGCACCTATACCTGCATGGGTTATCTAATGCTGTTCCACTACCTTCAGCAGAAGGGACTGGACATCACCTGGAGCACCTATGCCTCCGAGGGCGGGAACTTTGGGTATTTTACCTCCCATGAGATGGCCAAGAGGCTCAACGCCAAGATGTACGCCGAAGCAAAGAGGCTGGGCGTCAAATGGATCCTTGGAGGGGAATGTGGCCACATGTGGAGGGTTATCAATCAATACATGGATACCTTTAACGGCCCACCAGATTTCCTTGAGGAGCCGGTTTCTCCCATCACGGGCACGAAGTTCGAAAATGCCAAGTCCACTAAGATGGTCCACATTACAGAGTTTACCGCGGACCTGATCAAACACAATGTGTTGAGACTGGATCCGAGCCGTAACGAACAGCTGAAGGTAACTTTTCATGATTCCTGTAATACCGCGAGAGGAATGGGCATCTTTGAAGAGCCGAGGTACGTGATCAATAGCGTGTGTAACAATTTCTATGAGATGCCTCCCAATACAATTCGCGAACAGACCTTTTGTTGTGGAAGCGGCTCTGGACTCAACGCAGGTGAGTGCCTGGAATTGAGGATGCGGGGGGGCTTGCCCAGGGCAAATGCCGTAAAGTATGTTCATGAGAAATTTGGCGTAAATATGGTGGCGTGTATCTGTGCCATCGATAGGGCAGCTCTACCTACTGCCCTGGAATACTGGGTACCGGGAGTAGAGGTAACCGGTGTCCACGAGTTGGTGGGAAACGCACTGGTCATGCAAGGGGAAAAGGAGAGAACGACCGATCTGCGTGGCGAACCCCTCGCAGGGATGGAGGATGAAGAGGATGTATGACGGTGGCAAAATCATTGCAGGTCTTATCATTGGGCTCGGGTTGTTCTTGTTGCCTTTCTTTTACAATGCAGGTAAGGCAGCCAAGGCCCCTGATCCTCAACTCACGGCCAAGGCAAAGGAGGCCAAGCAGTGTGTCGAAACGACTCCTTATATCAGGACTTCTCACATGAAGTTACTTGACGAATGGAGGCAGACAGTAGTGCGTAATGCTGAGAGATATTATACAGCCCAAGGTGGCAAGGTCTACTATAAGAGCCTTCAAACCACGTGCATGGACTGCCACTCCAACAAATCGAAGTTCTGTGACCAGTGCCACAACTATATGGGTGTAACGCCTTACTGCTGGGAGTGCCACGTCGCGCCGAAGGAGAATAAATGATGGGTGTTAGCAGAAGAGAGTTCTTAAAGATAGCGGGACTTTCCACCCTACTCGGCCTGGGAGGAAGAACGGCTGTTGAGTTACTAGCCCCGGGGTCTCTCGAGGCCTCAACAGGAACCGTCCCCCTGACCGAGGCTCAACAATGGGCCATGGTTGTAGATGTGAACCAGATGGATGAAGCCATCATGGATGTATGTATAGAGGCCTGTCACCGTGCTCACAATGTCCCTAATCTTGGAAGTGCCAAAGAGGAGATTAAATGGATCTGGAAGGAAGATTATCATCACTCCTTTCCGGGCCAGCAGCACCCGTATATCGGAGATGAGATCAAACACAAAAAGTTTCTCTTGATGTGCAATCACTGCACTAATCCCCCTTGCTGCAGGGTATGCCCCACGCAGGCTACATGGCGCAGGAAAGATGGAGTTGTCATGATGGATCAGCACAGGTGCATTGGGTGCCGATTCTGCATGGCTGCATGTCCTTATGGGGCCAGGAGCTTTAACTGGGGAGATCCCCGCCGTGTCTTAAAAGACGATAATCTGAAGCCGATGAATCTTAATTTCCCTGCCAATCCCGATTATCCCACAAGGTCGAAGGGGGTGGTAGAAAAGTGTACCTTCTGTGCCGAGAGACTAGCCAAAGGTGAAGTCCCTCTTTGTGTTGAAGCAGCCAAAAAGGTGAAAAAAAGCTTCTTGACCTTCGGGGATCTCGCGGATCCCGATTCTGAGGTGAGGGGGCTGCTCAAAAAGCATTATTCGATACGACGGAAGCCTGAATTAGGTACAGAACCCAACCTGTTTTTTATTATATGAGGTGGTTATGCTCGATAAAGCGCTCAGCGGAAGTCAACGCTACTGGGGATGGCTTATATTCTTGCTCGCTCTGATGGGGGCAGGTTTCGGCTTTTACCTCTACCAGTTCAGCGAGGGTTTGAGGATTACAGGCCTGAGCAGGGATGTTTCGTGGGGACTATATATCGCCCAGCTAACCTATCTTGTTGGCATAGCAGCATCAGCGGTGATGGTGGTGTTGCCCTACTACCTGCATAACTATAAGGCCTTCGG
Organism: Acidobacteriota bacterium; assembly: GCA_035528695.1. Taxonomy (GTDB): domain Bacteria; phylum Desulfobacterota; class DSM-4660; order Desulfatiglandales; family Desulfatiglandaceae; genus DATKYC01. The sequence goes on from DATKYC010000024.1 coordinate 15,976, forward strand.
CAGGATTGCTATTCTGGGTGAGTTCCTCGCAGTATCGGCTATCCTCATGTGCCTGCTGTTCGTTTTTGTGGACCTCGGCAAGCCCGTGCGAATTATGAATGTGATTATGTATCCCAGCCCCAAGTCCATTCTCTTCTGGGACATGATCGTCTTGAACGTGTACATGCTGCTGAATATTATTATAGGGTGGAATGTGTTGAGCGCAGAGCGGAAGGGTGTTCAATATCAAAAATGGCTGAAACCTTTGATTTATATCTCCATTCCATGGGCCTTCAGTATCCATACGGTCACCGCTTTCCTGTATGCGGGTCTACCTGGAAGGCATTATTGGTTGACGGCCATCATGGCTGCCCGCTTTCTTTCATCAGCATTCTGTTCCGGACCCGCCTTGCTTATCCTGCTATGCCTGATCGTGAGGAGGGTGAGTAACTTCGATCCGGGAAAAGAGCAGATCAGGACTCTTGCAGGAATAGTGGCCTATGCAATGATCTTGAATGTTTTCTTCTTCCTCCTGGAGCTCTTTACGGCGTTCTACAGCCAGATACCCGGGCACATGCATGCATTCCAGTTTCTTTTCGCAGGATTGGAGGGGTATGGAAGGCTCGCTCCATGGATGTGGACTGCAACAGCCTTTGCAGTTATCTCCCTTATACTCTTGATTATCCCGGAGACGCGAAGAAGAGAAGGTACTCTGGCAGTTGCATGTGTATCAGTCATTATCGCAACATGGGTTGACAAGGGAATGGCGCTGCTTATTGGTGGTTTCACACCCAATTCCTTTGAGAGGGTCACGCCCTATTGGCCGACGACGCCGGAGGTCTTGATCACTCTCGGGGTATATGCATTGGGCTTTTTTGTGCTAACTGTTTTATACAAGATTGCAATCTCAGTGAAAGAAGAGATAGCTGCATGAAGGGGGATATCATCAGTTCGCATTAGTAAGGTCGTCATAGGTGGGGTTAATAGTGCTGTAAATTTCCGGGAAATGAAGTCCTATATTTATTATTAAGCAGCCGGAACGCTATAAAAAAGCTATAAAAATGCTTGACAGGGTAAATTTGCTCTGTTAAAAAACCGCTGGCTCTCCTTTTTGCGAGATATACTTAAAAGGATCAGGTTTATTCAGTATTACTCAACTGATTAATTGATATATTATAATTCAGGAGGATAGTACATATGCCTTATGAAGTAGTGGTTGATCAAGATAAGTGCGAAGGGTGTGAGGAGTGTGTGGAAGTCTGTCCAGTAGATGTCTATGAGATCGAGGATGGAAAATCTGTACCGGTAAATGCCGAAGAATGCCTCGGATGTGAGAGCTGTGTGGAGGTATGTGACCAGGAGGCAATTACCATCACCGAAGTCTGATTGGACCTGATAAATCCGGAGATAGCGTCGCCTTATTAGGTGTATGAGGGGCGACGCTTCTTATTTGGATAAGAGGAAGGGTCCCAAGGTTCTTGGAGATTACTGATCTAACAAAAAAGCCGCTCCTTTGGAGGAGCGGCTTTTGGATTAAGTAATAATTTGAGTAGAAGGTCCTTTAGGATTTCTTTTCGTGGCAATCGTTACATTTCTTGAAGGGCGCTGTCTTTGATTTGCCCTCCGTTACTAATGCCTTGTGGCAATCCTTACAATTCTTATGGTAGGCAA
>DATKYC010000025.1:0-4583 GCA_035528695.1 Acidobacteriota bacterium
ATCCAAGATGTAATTGATATTGCAACTCGGGTTCGCAGAGATGGCAGCGGGAGAGAGATACCCAGATATATCATTCTCACTGAACTGGGGGAGGTGGACTTTGGCCTGACATCGAAGATGATCGGTGATAACGGAAGGGTATCTGTCAAATTGCTGCCATATGACCTGGATTATTTCAAGGGCATGGATAAGGCGTTTTCGTGGCCTGCGACTGTGAAACTAGATCATGATGACAAGCCCATTGTACCTGTGGCGGGCCTTACAAATAGCACTGACTTTTTCATTTCTTGATTTACGGCAGTGTCCGGGGACTGTGGGTAGAATCCTAAAACGCGTCACTCCGATAGACAATCCGGCCATCGAATAGGGTCAAATCCACACGGGTGTCGACTATTTCCATTGGATCGACGGAATAAATATCCCTGTCTAAGATAACCAGGTCGGCGCGTTTTCCTGGGGTAATGCTGCCCAGTTCATGCTCCCGCCCATAAGTCGTGGCAGGCACAATGGTATAGCAGCGAACCGCCTCCTGAACAGTAATCCTTTGCTCGGGGTACCAGCCGCCTTCTGGTGTCCCGTCCTTTCTCTGTCGGGTCACGGCGGCGTGAATGCCCACCAGTGGACTCGTATCGCAAACCGGCGCATCCGAACTGAAAAATACAGGAACGCCGGCGTCAAGCATATCCCGGTAAGAGTAGGTCCATTTCCCCTTGGGGCCCACCGATTCATCAATCATGCTGATATCCAGGATCATATTATGGGGCTGGACACAGGCTGCCACACCCAGCCGGGCCAGACGTTCAAGGTCCTCGGGCCGGATCATCTGAACGTGCTCAATACGGTGGGGGATCCAAGGAGGAGCATATGCAGGTTTACCATCCTTGACGCGGGCTTTTTCCAATTCCTCAAAAACCGTTATCACCTCTCGATTGGCCCTGTCGCCGATGGCGTGGACCATGACGGCCAGCCCGGCCCGATCAGCTTTTTTGACGGCTTCAGCAAATTCATCCATCGGAAACAGGGGCATCCCGCACTCAGCATCCAGGTAGGGTTCAAGCATCCAGGCAGTCCGTGCTCCCATACCGCCGTCTGCAAAATACTTCAGATGTCCGATGCGAAGGCGGTCGCCGCCAAGGCCGGTTCTAAGACCCAAAGCGATAGCTTCATCAAGACGTTCACCGGGAATACTCACCCAGCATCGCAAGTCCAGTTCACCCATTTCGTTGAGACGCTGCCATGCCTTTAGTGCACGCGCCCCTTCCAATCCGCCCATAATGCGGGAGTCGTGTATCCCTGTCAGTCCCAGTGAATGAAGAAACTTGATGCCATCCCGCATGACCTCCATGAGTTCATCGTCACTTGGATTGTTGATAACCGCTTTAATCAGGTTGGGGGCGAGCTCTCTGAGGATACCGTTTGGCCTGCCTGAAGTGTCTTTAGCGATAACCCCCTGGGGAGGGTCCGGGGTGTTTCTATCGATTCCGGCCAGTTGCAGGGCCCGGGAGTTGACAGAAGCAAGGTGCATATCACAGCGCCAGAGGGCAACCGGATGGGAAGGAGCCACGGCATCAAGATCATCACGGGTGGGCATACGGTTCTCAGGCCAGTCCGATTCGTTCCACCCCTGACCGAGGACCCATGTTCCAAGGGCGGCTTCACTTGCAGCAAAGGCAACTTGATCGATTAATTCCTGGAAGGATTTCACATCGGCCAATTCTAACTGTTGCAGGCCCAATGCCCAATCATAGTAGTGAAAATGCGAATCTGTCATACCGGGTAAACCCAGCCGTCCCCCAAGATTTATAACTTCTGTATTCGAGCTGGCAAGGGACTTTATATCTTCATCGTTACCCATTGCAAGAATGCGTCCGCCACCAATGCAAACAGCCCTGGCTCGGGGTTGTTTCGGATCCTGGGTCCGGAAGTTACCGTTTAACAAGATGAGTTCGGGTGTAAACCAATTCTGGTTCATATCAAAAATCCTTCTGGAAATGGGTCGCGAGCGTCTAAGACAAATTCGTGGATGCCGGTAATGTGAGCGCTTCCCCGGATCTCGGCAATCACGGCCTTAAGATCGCCAACCCTGGTTTCGGTTACTATTCGGCCTTCAAAAGTCGTTCCCAGTGGACCGGAATTTATAAATGGCTGGTTGACGGCCAACTCCCCCCTATGATGGAGAAGGGTCATTTTAGCCGTTGTTCCGGTGCCGCAAGGGGAACGGTCCATGTGAGCCTCGCCGTAAATGACAACGTTTTTTCCGCGTCCCCGTGAGTGGTCTGAGGGGTCGTAAAACTCGGTCACGTCTACTGTGGTGACTTCGGGCCGGGTGGGATGGCGGACAACCAGTTGCTGGTTGGCGGCCTCTATGGCGGACATGCCCAATTCTATCAACCGGTGACTATTTGATGGAACCAGTTGCATGCCGATTTGGTCAGCCGAAACCATGACAAAGAATCCGCCCACGCAAACGAGATCGACAACGATTCGCCCTATACCAGGTACATCCAACGTTTGATTCTCCTTGTACACAAAGGACGGTACCATTTGGATGGCTACAGACTGGATCTTGCCGTTCTTGACTTCCGCTCTGGTCTCCATGGGGCCGGATGGTGTATCAACGATCACTATCATCTCTTGCCCACGGGCCTCCAGCACTCCGGCTTCTATGAGCGTCATCACAGCACCGATGGTAGCGTGACCGCATAGATAAGGATACCGGCGGTCGTCCATGTATATTAGTCCAAAATCGGCGCCTTTACTCACCGGCTCAGTGACCAGAGCAGCCATCGTGCCCCTTTTCCCACGTGGCTCCCTGGTCAACAGCAGTCGGATATGGTCCATGTTTGCCTTGAAGTAATACAGCTTATCTTTCATCGTATCGCCGGGAATCCGTTCGATGCCACCAATGATAAGTCGGGTTGCTTCCCCGGCGGTGTGGGAATCAATGGTCCGCAACCGGGACGGAAATTGATTGCTCAGGGCCCTGGTAACCCTCGTATAGTCCATGAATAAAACCTCTGAAAAAAATCAGCCCTCTCCCCTTGAAGGGGGAGGGCACGAGGAGCAGAAATAAGCAAAGGCGAAATGTGGGTAAAATCCCTAAGCCTGATCATTTCCTTTGGGCAGCAACCCGCAGTGTTGTGGTTGGACCTGGATCCAGACCTCCTGGCCCCGCCTGAAAGGCCTCAATTTGGCTATGCCGATGGCGTGGAGTACGGTCTTGTTTTCCAGTTCAACAAAATAGCTGACCTCGCCGCCCATGTAGCTTCGGTCTATAATTGTGCCGTTGAAACAATTCATGTCCGACTTCTGTTCATTTTTTCCCCTTGGAGAAACCTCATAATTGTGCGCTCTAACCACTATTTCCACACGGTCCCCGTCACTCCAGTCACCGGGGTGATGAACCAGAATTTCGTTGCTATCCCCGACTTTGACCCTGAAATTCTCACCTTCCCGCCCGATGACCACGCCATCGAGAAAATTTGAGTGGCCCAGGAAGTCCGCCACAAAGTGATTGACAGGATAGTTGTAAACTTCCTCTGGGGAGCCCTCCTGTTGTAAAAGGCCTTGCTTCATTACAACAATCTTGTCTGACATGGATAGGGCCTCACGCTGGTCGTGGGTTACAAAAACAGTGGTCACACCTATCATTTGCTGCAGGTTGTCAATTTCCCGGCGCATTTCCTCGCGCAGGTTCGCGTCCAGAGCCGACAGCGGTTCGTCCATCAGCAAGACAATCGGCTCGATGACGATTGCCCGGGCCATGGCGATGCGCTGCTGCTGACCGCCCGAAAGCTGAGATGGCATTCGCTTTTCTACGCCGGGCAAGCGAACCATTTCCAGGGCCTGGGTGACTTTCCCCTTAATCTGTTCCTTCGGCACATCCCTGTATTTCAAACCAAAAGCAACATTGTCGAAAATGGTTTTGTGCGGGAAGAGGGCATAATTTTGAAAAATCATTCCCAGGTTTCGCTTATGGATGGGGATATCATTGACCCGCTGGCCCTTGATGTATATGTCCCCCTCTGAGGGCGTCTCTAAACCGGCAATCATTCGAAGGATGGTGGTCTTGCCGCAGCCTGAGGGACCGAGAAGTGTAACAAGGGATCCTTCTTCGATGTCCAGATCCATTTTTTCCACGGCCACCACTTTATCAAAGCGTTTGTTAACCCCTCTCAATTGTACCGCGGGGGGGGCATCGCTTTTTTCCACAGTAATTTCACCCCTTAATCTGTGATTGGCCACCGCGAATGGGGCCGCGGCGGCCAGCCAATTTTCTTTTTCTTAACTGCCTGCCTTTATCCTGTCCCACTTCTCGGCCCATTCCACCTGGTGACCATTCCAATATCCCGGATCGGCAAACAGGTAGCCTTCCAGTTTACCGGTAGGATCGAAGGCGGGCAATTTCTTGATCATTTCTGTCAGCGGGACTTTGGTCGGGTCGAGACTTGGAGGATATTTCTGCCCTTCGGCCACGGCGATGGCGGCCTCCGGTGCCAGCATAAAGTCAAGCAGTTTTTGGGCGACATCAAGGTCACTGCCCTTGATCACAAAGATGCACTCCTGCCACGAGTAGCAGTTGT